>JAHCKU010000157.1 GCA_026125625.1 Burkholderiales bacterium
TTCGAGGACATGACCTGTATAAACCCATGATCTCTTCGACCGACTAGCCGCGCTTCGCTGCGAGCTCGGAAGGCGTGTTCATCGACTCGCGCGCGTTGAGCGTGGCGCGCACAACGTTGTACGGATTGGTCGATCCGAAGCACTTCGCCAGCACATTCTGCACCCCCATCACCTCGAATACCGCGCGCATCGGCCCCCCGGCGATGATGCCGGTGCCATCCGAGGCCGGCTGAATGAGCACCTTGGCCGCGCCATGCTCGCCCAGCACGGCGTGATGCAAGGTTCCGCTCTTCAGGCTGATGCGCACCATCTTGCGCCGTGCCTCTTCCATGGCTTTCTGCACCGCGACAGGTACCTCACGCGCCTTGCCCTTGCCCATCCCGACCCCACCATCGCCGTCACCGACCACGGTAAGCGCAGCGAAGCCGAGGATGCGTCCACCCTTGACCACTTTGGTGACCCGGTTCACGGCCACCATCTTTTCGCGCAGACCGTCGCCGCGCTCTTCCGACTGGGGTGCTTTCGCCATCGCTTATGTCCTCAGAACTTCAACCCGGCCTCGCGCGCGGCATCCGCCAGCGCCTTGACGCGACCATGGTATTTGTAACCGGCACGATCGAACGCAACCGACTCCACACCCTGCTCGCGCGCCTTCTCCGCGATACGCTTTCCGACCAGGCTCGCCGCCTTGACGTTTCCGCCGCTACCTACGTGCTCGCGCAATTCCGTATCCAGCGACGAGGCCGATGCGATGATCTTGCCTCCGCTGGCATCGATGACCTGCGCGTCGATATGCGCATTCGATCGGTGTACGGTCAGGCGCACGGCCCGAAGCTGGGAGATCCTGAGTCTCGTCTGCCGTGCTCGGCGTAACCGTGCAACCTTCTTCTGTCTCATGCTCATGATGGCTCGCCCCGATTACTTCTTCTTGGTTTCCTTGAGCACGACGACCTCGTCGGCATAGCGCACTCCCTTACCCTTGTAGGGCTCCGGGGGACGGTACGCGCGGATCTCCGCGGCCACCTGCCCGATCTGCTGCTTATCCACGCCTTTCAGGATGATTTCCGTCTGGGTAGGCGTCTCGACCTTCACACCCTTCGGCATCGCATGCACCACCGGGTGCGAGAAGCCCAGGGAAAGGTTGAGCTTGTCACCTTGCGTCTGGGCGCGGTAGCCGACACCTACCAACGTGAGCTTGCGCTCGAAACCCTTGGACACACCGACCACCATGTTCGAGAGCACCGCACGCATAGTTCCCGACATCGCGTTGGCGCGGATCGAATCTTCCGTCTTCTCGACGAGAATTTCGGATCCTTCGCGCTTGATCGCCACCTCTGAAGGCAGGTGCTGCGTGAGCGTGCCGAGCGGTCCCTTGACCGAGATCTCGCCGCCATCGACCGACACGTCGACTCCCGCGGGGAGCTGTATCGGGAGTTTTCCGATCCTGGACATCTTCAGTTCATCCCTCTGCCAATGCCGTCGTGCATATGCTGCATCAGGCCACGATGCACAGCACTTCGCCACCCACGCCGCTGCTGCGCGCCTTGCGATCGGTCATCACTCCGCGGGAAGTGGATACGATGGCGATTCCCAACCCGTTCATGACCTGCGGAATATCTTTGCTGCCCTTGTAGATACGCAGCCCAGGCCGGCTCACGCGCTCGATCTTTTCGATCACCGGACGTCCGGCGTAATACTTCAAGCCGATCTCCAGGTTGCTCTTGGCACCTTCGGTGACGACCTTGAAGTCCTCGATGTAACCCTCGTCCTTCAGTACCTGGGCGATCGCAACCTTCACCTTGCTGCACGGCATCGTCACTAAAGTACGCTCGGACATCTGCGCATTACGAATGCGGGTCAGCATGTCGGCAATCGGATCAGTCATGCTCATCTGCTGTTCCTCTCCGCCTACCAGCTGGCCTTGGTCACGCCCGGGATCTCACCGCGCATGGCGATCTCGCGCAACTTGTTACGCGCCAAACCAAACTTGCGAAACACTCCCCGGGGACGGCCGGTGAGCGCGCAGCGATTGCGCAGGCGCACGGGACTGGCGTTGCGTGGCAGCTTCTGCAGCTGCGCACGGGCTTGATCCCGCTCCTCATCCGAGAGCTTGGTGTTGATGATGACTGCGACCAGTTCCGAGCGCTTGGCGGCGAACTTCTTCACGGTCTCGCGTCGTTTCTGCTCGCGGTTGATCAGTGCCAGCTTGGCCATTGCGACCTCAATGTCTGAACGGAAAGTTGAAGGCCGACAGCAGCGCACGGGCTTCGTCGTCGGACTTCGCGGTGGTGGCGATGGTGATGTTCATTCCCCGCAAGGCGTCGATCTTGTCGTACTCGATCTCCGGGAAAATGATCTGCTCCTTCACCCCCATGTTGAAATTGCCGCGGCCGTCGAAGGAACGCGCCGAAATGCCACGGAAGTCACGTATGCGCGGAATGGCGATGGTGATCAGTCGGTCGAGGAATTCATACATCCGCTGCCCGCGCAAGGTCACCATGCATCCCACCGGATAGCCCTGGCGGATCTTGAAGGTCGCAATCGACTGACGCGCCACGGTGACCACCGGCTTCTGACCTGCGATCTTCTGCAGATCGGAAACAGCGTTGTCCATGATCTTCTTGTCTCCGACGGCCTCGCCGACCCCCATGTTCAGTACTACTTTCCGCAAGCGCGGCACTTCCATCACCGATTTGTACCCGAACTTCTGGGTCAATTCGGCAACCACGTTGTTTCGATAATGTTCCTGCAGGCGTGCCATCTATCTTGCCCTCAAACGTCGATCATCTCGCCGTTGGACCGGAATATGCGCACTCGCCGACCGTCGTCCAACACCTTGATGCCCACCCTGTCGCCCTTTTTGGTCGATGGGTTGAAAATGGCGACGTTGGACACGTGCAACGGCATCTCCCGGTCGACGATACCGCCGGTCAATCCCTTCATGGGATTGGGGCGCTGATGCTTCTTTGCCACGTTCGCGCCTTCCACCACGACGTGCTCGGCGTCGACGACGCGTAGCACGGCGCCACGCCTGCCTTTGTCCTTGCCCGTGGTGACGATCACCTCATCACCCTTCTTGATCTTTCGCATCGCGTTCCTCAGCTCTGAGCGATCCGGACCATCAAAGCACTTCGGGTGCGAGCGACACGATCTTCATGAATCGCTCGGTCCTCAGCTCGCGGGTAACCGGCCCGAAAATACGCGTGCCGATCGGCTCCAGCTTGTTGTTCAGCAATACCGCGGCGTTGGTGTCGAACTTCAGCAGGGAGCCGTCCTGGCGACGCACGCCCTTGGTCGTACGCACGACCACGGCGTTGTAGATTTCCCCCTTCTTCACGCGACCACGCGGAGCCGCGTCCTTCACACTCACCTTGATGACGTCCCCAATGCCCGCATAGCGGCGCTTGGATCCGCCCAAAACCTTGATACACATCACTGAGCGTGCACCGGTATTGTCGGCGACGTCCAGCACGCTTTCCATCTGGATCATGTTGTTCTCTCCAACTTCTCCGCCAGGGGAAGATCCACAAGCGGCCAGTTTTGGAACCCGTTGGGTGAGGGGACCTCGATTGCTCGAGGTGACCAGGGCGCCGACCCGCTTCGAAAAGACGCGGCCCGACTACCTCGGCGACTCCAAAGTCGAAAAACGAAGCAGTCTAACGCCCAGCACGCACTTACGCAAGCTTGGCTTACGCTTCCCGAGCCTTCTCGACCAGCTTCACCACGCGCCAGGCCTTGCTCTTGGACAGTGGGCGGCACTCTTCGATGAGCACCACATCGCCGGGGTGGAACTCGTTGTTCTCATCGTGCGCGTGATACTTCTTCGAGCGACCCACATACTTGCCGTACAGCGGATGCTTGATCTTGCGCTCGACCAGCACCGTTACCGTCTTGTCCATCCTGTCGCTGGTGACCCGGCCGGTCAGACGACGACGGACACCCTCCTGCGCGGTCACCTCGCTCATGCCTGCTTCACCTTTTCTCCAATGATCGTACGCACGCGCGCGATGCTGCGCCGGGTCTTGCGCAGTTCCGACGTGTTGTTCAGCTGCTGCGTGGCTTTCTGCATGCGCAGGCCGAATTGGGCACGAAGCAAGTCGTTCAATTCCTTCCTGAGCTCATCCACGCTCTTGCCCCTGAGTTCCTTGGCGTCCATTGTCTACCCCAGCTGTCGTGAGACGAAGGTGGTAATGATGGGCAGCTTCGCCGCTGCCAGCCGAAACGCCTCGCGCGCGAGCGCCTCGTCCACACCATCCATCTCGTATAGAACCTTGCCCGGCTGGATCTCGGCCACGAAGTACTCGGGATTTCCCTTGCCGTTACCCATCCGCACCTCGGCCGGCTTCCGGGAGATCGGCTTGTCCGGAAAAATACGAATCCAGATACGACCACCGCGCTTGATGTGACGCGTCATCGCCCGGCGAGCGGCTTCGATCTGGCGCGCAGTCAGACGGCCGCGACCAATGGCCTTGAGACCGTATTCACCGAAACTGACCTTGTTCCCGCGGGTGGCGATACCTTTGTTTCGCCCCTTGTGTTGCTTGCGAAACTTGGTTCTAGCTGGCTGCAGCATGCTTGGCTCCTGATCTGCGCGGCTTCTTCTCGGGTTCGGCCGGCGGTGCTGCAACGGGTTGCTCGCCCTTGCCAAGCGTCTCGCCCTTGAACACCCATACTTTGATGCCGATCACGCCGTAGGTCGTCTTGGCCTCGGAGAATCCGTAGTCGATGTCGGCACGCAAGGTATGCAAGGGGACACGGCCCTCCCGATACCATTCCGTGCGCGCGATCTCGATCCCGTTCAGACGGCCGGCACTCATGATCTTGATGCCTTGAGCGCCCAGGCGCATGGCATTGGACATGGCGCGCTTCATGGCGCGGCGGAACATGATGCGCTTTTCCAGCTGCTGCGCGATGCTGTCTGCGATCAGCTGTGCGTCGAGCTCGGGCTTGCGCACCTCTTCGATGTTCACATGCACCGGCACACCCATCATGCGCTGCAGATGGCCGCGCAGCGATTCGATGTCCTCGCCCTTCTTGCCGATCACGACGCCCGGACGTGCGCTATGGATGGTGATGCGTGCGTTCTTGGCCGGGCGCTCGATCACCACCCGGCTCACGGCTGCGTGCGACAACTTCTTGCGCAAAAACTCACGGACCTTGATGTCCTCGTTGAGCATCGCCGGGAAGTTCTTGCTGTTCGCATACCAGCGCGACGTCCAGTTGCGGTTGACCGAAAGACGAAAACCGGTCGGATGAATTTTCTGACCCATGCTGACTCCTAATCCCCGACCGTCACGAAGATGTGGCAGGTGGGCTTCATGATGCGCGAGGCGCGACCCTTGGCGCTCGCACGAAAGCGGCGCAGGAAGGTTCCGCGCTCGACCATGATGCGCTTGACCTTCAGTTCGTCGACATCGGCACCGTCGTTGTGCTCGGCGTTGGCAATGGCGGACTCCAGAACTTTGCGGATGATGCGCGCGCCCTTCTTGGGGCTGAACTGCAGAACATCCAGGGCCTTGCCCACCGGCAGACCGCGCACCTGGTCAGCAACCAGACGCCCCTTCTGGGCCGACAGTCGAACGCCCCGCAACTTGGCAGTGGTTTCCATGACTCTCACCTATTCTTGCCCATGGCGGCCTTCTTGTCGGCCGGATGACCCTTGAAGGTGCGCGTGAGCGCAAATTCGCCGAGCTTGTGGCCCACCATATTCTCGGTGATGTAGACCGGGATGTGCTGCTTGCCGTTGTGCACGGCGATGGTCAGCCCCACGAAATCCGGCAGGACCGTGGAACGCCGGGACCACGTCTTGATCGGACGCTTGTCGCTGGTGGCGCGCGCCTTTTCGACCTTGGCCACGAGGTGATGATCCGCAAACGGCCCCTTCTTGACTGAACGTGCCATAACCTACCTCTTATGCTCTGTGCCGGCTACGCACGATCATCTTCTGCGTGCGCTTGTTGTTGCGAGTCTTATAGCCCTTGGTGAACTGCCCCCACGGGCTGACCGGGTTACGCTTGGTGCCGGTTCGCCCCTCGCCGCCACCGTGCGGGTGATCGATCGGATTCATCGCCACGCCGCGCACGGTCGGGCGGATGCCCCGCCAACGTTGCGCACCGGCCTTGCCGATGGAGCGCAGGTTGTTCTCCTCGTTGCCCACCTCGCCTACCGTGGCACGGCAGTCGACATGTACGCGGCGAATCTCGCCCGAGCGCAGGCGCAGCTGCGCGTAGCTCGCCTCGCGCGCGAGCAACTGTACTGAGGTGCCCGCCGCCCGCGCGATCTGCGCACCCTTGCCGGGCCGCATTTCGACGCAGTGAACGGTGGTGCCGACCGGGATATTGCGCAGGGGCAGGGCGTTGCCGACCTTGATCGGCGCTTCCGACCCGCTTACCACTTGCCCGCCTGCCGCAATGCCCTTGGGCGCAATGATGTAGCGGCGCTCGCCATCGGCGTAGCACAGCAGCGCCAGATGCGCACTGCGGTTCGGATCGTATTCGAG
This sequence comes from Burkholderiales bacterium, assembly GCA_026125625.1. Classification (GTDB taxonomy): domain Bacteria; phylum Pseudomonadota; class Gammaproteobacteria; order Burkholderiales; family SHXO01; genus SHXO01. Next base: position 6,500 of record JAHCKU010000157.1, read on the forward strand.
GCGCTCTACCCGAGCGGCTATGCCGTCCTTGTCGCGACGGAAGTCGACGATGCGGTAGTGCTTCTTGTGTCCACCGCCCTGATGCCGGGTAGTCACCTGACCGAGATTGTTGCGCCCGGCCTTGCTCGATTTCTTCTCCAGCAACGGTGCGTACGGTTTGCCCTTGTGCAGATCGGCGCGAACGACCTTGACGACGGTGCGACGACCGGGCGAGGTGGGCTTGACTTTGACCAATGCCATTGTGGTTTCTCCAACGCTGCCCAGTTACTTCGTATCGCCCGCAGCCAGGTTGATCTCCTGACCCGGTTTGAGCGAAACGAAAGCCTTCTTCCAGCTACGGCGCCGTCCCACGGGGCGGCCAAAGCGCCTGGTCTCCTTGCCGTGGCTGTTGGACGTCTGCACGCCCAGCACCTCGACCTTGAACATCAATTCCACTGCCGCCTTGATTTCGGGCTTGGTCGCATTCGCAGCGACGCGAAACACCCACTGGTTGTTCTTCTCTCCGACGTAAGTGCTTTTCTCCGAAACTTGCGGAGCGAGCAGCACCTGCATCAGACGTTCCGGCGAAAACGACTTGGCGTTCATGCGAACATCTCCTGCATCTTGGCCACGGCCGCCTTGGTCATGATCGTCTTCTCGAAGCGCATCAGGCTCACCGGATCGGCATGACGCGGCTCGATCACGAGCACGGTGGGCAGATTGCGCGAGGACAGCAACAGGGTCTCGTCGATGGCATC
>JAHCKU010000158.1 GCA_026125625.1 Burkholderiales bacterium
TTGGTGAAGCTGCCGAGTGGCAGGTCGCCGATGGCATCGAGCAGCTTCACCAGCTTTTCGTTGCGCTTGGCGACGGTGGGGCCGAGCTTGCTGCTGTTCACGTCCAAATCGTCGAACAGACCCTTGAAATCGTCCTCGCTGTCCGCGCCGATGGCCGAGCCTTCGATGCCCTTGAATACGCGGGACAGGGTCTCGTTGAGGTTGGCGTCGTGCCGAGCCTGTTCGCGCACATTGGCGAACAGGTGCGAAGGCAGGATGTAGAAGCCTTTTTCCTTCACCGTTTCGGCGCGGCCCTGTTCGGCGTCGGCATTGGACAGCGCGGCGTAGTCGAAGTCGTTTTCTCCGGCGCGATGGGCTTCATCGTTCAGGTAGGCGGTGAGGTTCTCCGAGATGAAGCGGTAGAACAACATGCCCAGCACGTAGCTCTTGAAGTCCCAGCCGTCTACGCTGCCGCGCAGATCGTTAGCGATACGCCAGATGGTTTTGTGCAGCTCCGCCCGTTCGGCTTCTTTGTTGTTGTTCACGTCCGAACCTTCAATCAATCAAAATCTTGAAACTGGTTGCCAGTGCCTCCGGCTTCACGCCGTGTGCGTCGCGCTTGAGCCTGACCAGGCCGTAGCCTTCCATCATCCGCAGCGAGCGCGAGAGGTTGGGCACGCGCCGCCCGGTGAGCGCAGCCAGCGCCGTCAGCGACTTGGGTCGCTGGTCGCGGATCACGCGCAGCAAGGCCCGGTTGTCCTCGGACAGCACTGCCGCCATCGTCGCCATCGACGGGAACCAGACCGAAGGCTGGCCCCTTCCGGCGGCAGGGCGACTCCGATCGTCGGAGGGGAGGTGAATGCCAACGGTGCAACGTCTCATCTCGGGCGGTCGGGAGGGATGGAAGAAGGTTTTAAGTTTATCAGGCTGGCATATAGGCAGAGGAGGTCTGAGGAGTCGAATTCCGTTTGGCTCTCGACGATCCTGGCGTCGGTCCCTACATGCTGTATCGTCGGTACGACCTGGCATGATGCAGCGCAGTCGACACGTGGCCAAGCGGGTATCCATGCGGCTTGTCGCATGTCGCCGGTACGGTGCCGCAACCTTTTATCTCGCCTTCCGCCGCCCCATACTAGATGGCACGTAGATTCGATACGCGGTGGCGCAGCATGGTCTGCTGTCTGCATGTTGGACGGCAACGCGAAGTGCGGGGCGAGTGTGAGCGCACTGTGGCGATGCTAGCGATAGTGCTCGTGGCTGGCATGGTTTCCATGCATCCTGCAGTTCCTATTTGCTCACGAAATCGTGAGCAAAGGAGCGGAACCTTTGTAGCCCGGATGCAAGGCCGTGGGCGGCTATGTCACGCGGTGGCGGTGCTTTTCCTGTGCGGCTGGCGGCTTGCCCATGACAACTGTTTTGCGCCGGTACGCTACCAGTTCTGTCGCCTTGCGCACGGGGTCATCCTTGGTATGGACGTAGCGCATGAACATCGCCACGGTCTTGTGCGCCATCTTCTTCATCATTCCGGTCACATCTGGGTTTCACATCCTGAACCTTTATCTTGCCGATCATCAGGATGATGCTGCGGTCGCTGACGCTTTGGTAGCCTTCCTGCGTGCTGGGCTTGTTGCGCTGCCTGGAGTAGTCCTCCATGAACTTACAGCGCAGTTCCTTAACCGTGGGAGCGGCACGAGCTGCGGCCTTGGCCATCCATTCCTGCGCCGGTGCGTGGGCCTGCTCAACGGTTAACTCCCCGTATAGTCCCGGGTCCCAGGGCGGGCTTGCGGCGCTCGCCAGCGTTCGTGCGGTGCTGGAGCATGAACAACTTGCGTCCTGCCGGGGTAATCTTGCACAGGAAGCCCGGGTACGATGGTGTCCCACAGTTCGATGGCTTGCGCTTTGGATTGCGCCGCATCAACGGCGGGCTTCGTGAGCTTGATCTTTGCCATGATGACTCCTTGGAACGACCCGTTTCCCAGGAGCCTCATAGGAGCCAGCAGAGGGGAAGCCGGGTCGGGTTTCAGAATGCGCCGGCATATGCTGAACCCGCCTAATTTATTGATAAACCGACTATAACTGGTTTCGGCGTAGCCCAACGAAAGTCCGGGCTGGAGTCATCGTGAAATGAAAAATGTCTGCGGGCGGGGCTGAGGCGGACGTGCCTCCGATGTTGTTGAACGACTAGGCGCAGGAATCGGGATGTACGTAGAAGTACATGAGGACTCCGAGCACCGCGCAACCCCGCATCAGCCCCGCGCAGTAGTTTTTCAACGGGCTGTCAGCGGCGTCTGAACAATGGCAACAGGCGCCTGAACACCGGATAGACCGCCAGCGCAGCGCTGGCCAGCTTGCGCGTGCGCGGACGCATCACCACCAGCGCGGCCACACCGAGCAGCGCCAGCACTGCCCCCAAGGGCATCCGCGCCGGGCCCTCGCTTCCGCGATGGAATGGCCACATGCCGGTGCGCAGCGTACGTGCATCGACCGTCAGCAGCATGCGTTGCGCCTCGCTCAGCGTCACCAGCGCCTGCCGCCGGCGGATCAGGTTGCGCAGGGCCGTGATCACGATCGTGCGCGCAGCGCCTCACGGTCGCGCTGCAGTTCGCTCAGGCTGGCATCGAAGGGGCGCGGCTTGGCGCGCATCACCCGTCCCATGGCCCAGACGGTGACGGCACCCACCGCGACGAACAGCGCGCCGGCCAGCGACAGGCCCAGCAACGCATGCTCGTCCCACAAGGCGAGCACCAGCGCGGCGGCGAGCAGGCCCAGACCAATGGTGACCAGCAGCAGCACCACGCAGGCGCCGACCAGCACGATTCCGAAACGCAGCAACTCCTCGCGCAGCTCGGTGCCAAGCAGATCGAGACGCGTGTGAAGGAGATCGAGGAGCGAAGCAAGTAAATTCTTCAAGCGGCCGGAGCCCTCGCTCGCCTGCTGCTCCACGCCCACCTCGCCGTTGCGCACCGGCCGTGCGCGCCTGGCGTTCAGCGCCGTCCGAACAGATAGCCCAGCAGGAAAGCCAGGCCGGCTCCCACCGCCATCGACTGCCAGGGATTCTCGTGCACGTAGTGATCGGTCGCACGCGCGGCATCACCGGCACGCACCTTGACCTCGGCGCCCAGCTCGTCCAGGCGCACGCGCGCGCTGCGCAGCGATTCCTCGGCACGCTTGCGTGCCTCCGATACGCGCTCTCCGGTCTGATTCGCCGTGGCCCGCAGCAACTCTTCCACGTCGCCCGCCACGACTCGCAAATCATCGATGAGTTTTTCCTTGCTTGTCGTATCCATGTTCGCCTCTGCCATACGCATCACATCGGTTGATCGCACACACCGGAAAATCCGACTGCTTCCGGGATGGTATCGTCGCACCAGGCGGGGTGCAACCGGCATGCGCGGTATTCGGCGCTCGAGCGCATGCTCGGCGTTGCCGGTCATGGGGCGCCCCGGCCGTCACCGGAAGTCGCGACTTGCCTTCGATCCACCGCACCCACAGCGCATCCGCATCGTCCACATCACGCCGCAACGAGCTGGTGATCATCGTGCATGGCCTGTGGATGCACGGCATCGCATGCGCGCTGCTCGCGCGCCGCCTGCGCCGACGCGGCTATCGTGTGGGCATGTTCTCCTACCGCTCCACGCGCTGGGCGCTGTCCGAGATTGCGGCGCGTCTGCACGCCTACGCGCGTGCGCAGCACCCGGTGCGCGTGCACTTCGTCGGTCATAGCCTGGGTGGGCTGGCAGTGCTGAGCATGCTGCACGATTGCGCAGATCTGCCGCTGGGGCGGGTGGTGCTGCTCGGCAGCCCGTGCAACGACTGCGAGGCGGCGCGCCAGCTCGCCGCGCGCCGCGGGGGTCCGGCGCTGCTGGGACGCGCGTTGCACGACTGGCGCCGGGAGGCGGGCGAAGCGGTGGCGCACCGGGTGCCGGTGGCGATGATCGCCGGCACGCGACGCTTCGGACTGGGCAGCGTGCTGGTGCGGCTGACTGCGCCCAATGATGGCGTGGTGACCTTGGAAGAAACCCGGCTCGCCGGTCTGGCCGACCATCTGGTGCTGCCGGTGACCCACTCGGGCATGATCCTGTCGGGGCTGGTCGCCGATCAGGTCGCACAGTTTCTCGCTGCCGGCCGTTTCACGCATTCCGAGGAGTCCCCTGCTTGAGCATCGCGAGACTCGTCCAGCGCTTGCCCCGCCTGCGTCGCGCCTGTCCCGCGCACCCGATGCCGTCTCCATCCCGGCTGCTGCTGGCCGTTGCGCTGCTGTGCCTCACCGGCATCGCCGGCTGCAGCACGGTCGGCTACTACTGGCAAGCCTTGCGCGGCCAGATGGAGCTGGTGCACAAGGCGCGGCCGATCGCGGAGCTGATCGCCGATCCCGCGGTCGAGCCCGGGCTCAAGGACAAGCTGGAACAGGTGCAGGCGATACGCCACTTCGCCAGCCGAGAGCTGGCCCTGCCTGACAACGGCAGCTATCGCAGCTACGTCGATCTCGGTCGCCCCTACGTAGTGTGGAACGTATTCGCTGCCGAGGAATTCTCCATCGAGGCCAGCCAATGGTGCTTCCCGATCGCCGGCTGCGTGAGCTACCGCGGCTACTTCAGCGAGGCCGCCGCACGTGCGTTCGCGCAGGCGCAGCAGCGCAACGGGCTGGACGTATACGTGGCCGGCATCCCGGCCTATTCCACGCTGGGCTGGCTGAACGATCCGGTGCTCAACACCTTCATCCACCACCCGTCGACCGAGGTCGCACGACTGATCTTCCACGAGCTGTCGCATCAGGTCGCCTACGCCAAGGGCGACACCACCTTCAACGAGTCCTTCGCCGTGGCGGTGGAGACCGAGGGCGTGCAGCGCTGGGTGCGTTCGTACGGCACGCCGCCGCAGCAGCAGGCCTTCGATCAGGCGCAGGCACGCAGGCATGACTTCCTGCATCTGGTGGAACGCACGCGCGAGCGGTTGCGCCTGCTGTACGAAGGCGCAGACGGCAGCGACGAGACGCGACGGGCCGAACTGCGGCGCGACAAGGCGCGCCTGTTCGAGGACATGCGCGCGGAGTACGCGCAGCTGAAACGTTCCTGGAGCGATTTCTCCGGCTACGACTGGTGGTTCGCGCAGCCGCTGAACAACGCGCAACTCGCCTCGGTCGCCTTGTACACCGAGCTGGTGCCGGACTTCCAGCGCCTTCTGCAGGCGCACGCGGGAGATCTGAGGCGCTTCTATGCCGAAGTCGAGCGCCTGGCGAAGCTCCCCGAAGACGAGCGCAACCGTCTGCTCTCGCAGCAGTGAGATGTCATTGCTCGGGCGGCTTCCAGCGCCCCGAGGCGAGAATGCCCTGCGCGCGCTTGCTGCCGTTGCCGGCCGCGCGCCGCAGCCACTGCTCGGCCGTGCGGAAGTCCGTGAGCACGCCGTCGCCGTGCAGATGCAGCAGTGCCAGATTCAGCTGTGCCTGCGCATCGCGCTGATCTGCGGCGAGGCCGAACCACTTCAGCGCCTGCTGCGCGTCGCGCGGCACGCCGATGGCCTTGTCGTAGATGGCGCCGAGGTTGTACAGCGCATCGCGCCGTCCATCCTGCGCCGCCAGCTCGAGGTATTTGCGCGCGGCATCGTAGTCCGCGGCGATGCCGGAACCGTACAGGTATGCCGTGCCGAGAAACAACGCCGCTTCCGTGTCGCCTTCGTCGGCTGCCGGCTGCAGCAGATCGATCGCTTCCTGTCCGCGCTCGTTGCCGATGGCGGTGCGTGCCTGTGCCAGCACCGGGCTGGGTGGCGGCACGAAGCGCAGACTGGCGAAGAACGCCGTGGCGGCATCGGCGAGCGTCGCCGCCGCGTCCGGCTGCGCGATGCGCTCGGCGAAACGCAGGGCGACCACGATCTCCGGCCGGTCCGGACGCACGCAACGGCGGCTGTATACCACCAGCGTGCCCGGCGCGTCGTACTGGCTGCGCTGGTCGTCGAAGCGCGCGCTCGCGTCCACGCACAGCACCCCCTTGGGCGTGGAGGCGTGCTGCGCATAGTCGAGCAGCTTCATGCTGCGCGGCTCGGACGGCGTCGATTCCGCACGGCGCGTGACGCGCAGCAAGTCATCCTCGCGCAGGATGCCGTCGTCGAAGCGCATTGAATCGATCACGATCGCAGCGCTGCAGCCGTCGTCGTACTTCCTGCCCAGCTCGGCCGACCTGCCGTCCTTGGAGAACGAGGCCCAGTCCTCACCGGCCGGTGCCTGCACCACGAAGCCCTCGAACCACCATGGCGAACCCGGATTGAGAACGGGATTGGGCAGGGGTTCCGAGCCACCGCTGCCCGTCTGCGCCAGTGCGGATGCCGCGTGCAGTGCCAGGGCGACGGCGACGATGCCTGCGAGCATGCGACATGGAACGGGAATGGTCATGGATGCAGGTGGCACAGGAGGTGATGAGATAGGCAGGTGATGCAGGCATTGTAGGCCGCCTGCGATACTGGATGCCGGCATCCGCCGGCATGACGAGAACGTCGTCGCCCCGGCGCAGGCCGGGGCCCAGGCTTTGAGCGTATCGCTGGGGAGGATGCTTTCAATGCCTGGATGCCGGCCCCCGGCTAAAGGCACTCCGGGGCAGGCTTTCGCCGGCATGACGAGAACGTCGTCGCCCCGGCGCAGGCCGGGGCCCAGGCTTCGAACGTATCGCTGCGGAGGATGCTTTTACTGCCTGGATGCCGGCTTTCGCCGGCATGACGAGATCAGCGGCTTCCAGCGGCATGACGACAGCAAACCATGCCGCCTCGCACCTGCCGTCACGCGCCGAACCTGAATCCTTTCCCTGGTGCCGCCTCGATCAGTGCACGGGTATACGCCTCGCGCGGCTGCTCGAACACCTGGATCACCGGTCCCTGCTCGACGATGCGCCCGTGCTGCATCACCACGATGCGATTGCAGATCTGCGCCGCCACGCGCAGGTCGTGAGTGATGAACACGATGGTCAGCTGCAGGCGCTGCTGGATCTCGTCCAGCAGCTTCAGGATCTGCGCCTGCACCGAAACGTCCAGGGCGGACACTGCCTCGTCGGCGATCAGCACTTCGGGCTGCAGCGCCAGTGCACGCGCGATGCAGATGCGCTGGCGCTGGCCGCCGGAGAATTCGTGCGGATAGCGCTGCAGGGCGTCAGGCGACAGGCGTACCAGCTGCATCAGCTCCTGCGCCTGGCGCCAGGCTGCGCTGCGCGCGGCACCGAAGTTGATCGGCCCTTCGGCGATCGCCGCGCCGACCGTGCGGCGCGGATTGAGG
>JAHCKU010000159.1 GCA_026125625.1 Burkholderiales bacterium
CCGCGTCGCTCATCGCGCCTCCCCGGACCGGTCCGGCCGGTCTGCCTGCGCGCGTCCGCGATGTCTCAGTATGGCCAGGTCCATTCGGTGATCTCCGGCCGGTCCGTGCCGTGCTCGTGCGCGTAGGAGAGGTTCAGGATGATCTCGTTCTTCATCTGCTCCTTAAGGTGGGCCGCGCGGCCCTGCAGCCCGGGCACGCGGTCGATCACGTCGATCACGAGGTCGAAGCGGTCCACCTGGTTCAGAATGGCCAGCTCCAGCGGCGTGTTGATGTTGCCCTTTTCCTTGTAGCCGCGCACGTGCAGGTTCGCGTGGTTGGTGAAGCGGTAGGCGAGCTTGTGGATCAGCCACGGATAGCCGTGGAAGTTGAAGATCACCGGCTTGTCGGTGGTGAACAGCGTGTCGAAGTCTCGGTGCGACATGCCGCATGGATGCTCGGTATCCGGAACCAGCTTGAACAGATCGACGACGTTGATGAAGCGCACCTTCAGACACGGGAACTCTTCGCGCAGGATGGCGGTGGCCGCAAGCGCCTCGTGCGTGGCGACATCGCCGCACGCGGCCATGACGACGTCCGGCAGATCGGGCTCAGTGCCGCGATCGTCGCTGCTGGCCCAGTCCCAGATGCCGATTCCCTTGGCCACGTGATGCACGGCATCGTCCATGCTCAGATATTGCAGATGCGGCTGCTTGTCGGCGACGATGACGTTCACGCAGTCCTTGCTGCGCAACACTTCATCGGCAACCGCCAGCAGGCAGTTGGCGTCCGGCGGCAGGTAGATGCGCGTGACCGACGGGCTCTTGTTGGTCACCACGTCGAGAAACCCCGGATCCTGGTGCGAGAAGCCGTTGTGGTCCTGACGCCACACGGTCGAGGACAGCAGGATGTTCTGCGCCGAGATCGGCTCGCGCCAGTGCACCTCGTTCTTGCTGATGTCCAGCCATTTGGCATGCTGGTTGAACATCGAGTCGATGATGTGGGCGAACGCCTCGTAGGTGTGGAACAGGCCGTGGCGGCCGGTGAGCAGATAGCCCTCGAGCCAACCCAGCAGCGTCTGCTCCGAGAGCAGCTCCATCACGCGCCCGTCCGGGGCCAGCTCGCCGCCGTCGGCATCCCCGGGCTCGACGTTCGCCATCCAGGTTTTCTTGCTCGCCTCGTAGATGGACTGCAGGCGGTTGGACGAAGTCTCGTCCGGGCCGAACACGCGAAAGCTGGTCGCGTTGCACGCCATGACGTCGCGCAGGTATTCGCCCAGGCGCCGCGTGTTCTCGAACTCGATCGCAGCGGGGCGCTCCACGGCCACGGCATAGTCACGAAAATCCGGCAGCTGCAGCGCCTTGCGCAGCACACCGCCGTTGGCGTGCGGGCTGGCGCTCATGCGCAGCGTGCCGGCCGGTGCCAGTGCGCGCAGCTCGGGAACGAGGCAGCCGGTTTCGTCGAACAATGCTTCCGGCTGATAGCTGCGCAGCCACGATTCGAGCAGGGCACGTTGCGCCGGATCGTCATGCACCCGCGCCAGCGGCACCTGGTGCGAGCGCCACGAACCTTCCACCTGCTTGCCGTCCACACTGTGCGGGCCGGTCCAGCCCTTGGGCGAACGCAGCACGATCATCGGCCAGCGCGGACGCTGCAGCGACCCGCCGCTGCGGGCCACGTGCTGGATCGCGCGGATCTCGTGCATGGCCTGGTCCAGTGCCAGCGCCATCTGCTGATGCATCGACTGCGGATCGGAGCCTTCGACGAAGTATGGATGATGGCCGTAGCCGCGCATCAGGGCGTCGAGCTCGTCGTGGTCGATCCGCGCCAGCACTGTGGGATTTGCGATCTTGTAGCCGTTCAGATGCAGGATCGGCAGGACGGCGCCGTCGCGCGCTGGATTGAGGAACTTGTTCGAATGCCAGGAGGTGGCCAATGCGCCGGTTTCGGCCTCGCCGTCGCCGACGACGCAGGCCACCACCAGGTCCGGATTGTCGAACGCCGCGCCGTAGGCATGCGCCAGGCTGTAACCGAGCTCGCCACCCTCGTTGATCGATCCCGGCACCTCGGGCGTCATGTGGCTGCCGAGCTGACCGGGAAAGGAGAACTCGCGGAACAGGCGCGCCATGCCTGCTTCGTCCTGCGTCTTGTCCGGGTAGATCTCGGAGTAGGTACCTTCGAGATAAACCGGACCGATCACACCCGGCGCCCCGTGCCCGGGCCCTGTGATGAAGATCATTTTCGCGCCGTCGCGGCGGATGACACGGTTGAGGTGCGTGTAGATGAAACTCAGGCCCGGACTGGAACCCCAGTGGCCCAGCAGGCGACGCTTGATGTGCTCCGGCGCGAGCGGCGCGCGCAGCAGCGGGTTGGCCTGCAGATAGATCATCCCGACCGCAAGGTAATTGCACGCCCGCCACCAGCCATGCAGGAGCCGCAGTTCCTCGGACGAAAGCGGTGCCTGCCCGCTTTGCGTTTCGGCATGATCACCCTCGGCAGTTCGTTGCATTGCATTCCTCACGATTCCCCCACCATTGATTGTTGCGCAGTCGCCGCGAGATGCTCCGGTGCGGACACGGCCCGTCACCGCGATCACACGTCGATCGATCGCCGTACCACGCCGGGCACGGCCTCACACCATGGCGCGACGCTCATGTGCCATGATCCGTTGCAGCAGCGCGACTTGTGCCGGGCACCGGCCCGCTCTGCGTGCTGCGCACCGAAGATGCCCCGCCCTCATGCGTCCCTCGCTATCCGATAGACCTACTCACGCAGAACAGATCATCCGCCTGCTGGTTGCCGCGGCCCTGCTCGCCGGAAGCCTGTACGTGCTGATGCCGCTGCTGGCGCCGATCATCTGGGCTGCCATCTTCGTCATCTCCAGCTGGCCATTGTTCCTGCGTCTGAGGCAGCGGGTACGCAACGCATCCGCGGCCGCCACCCTGGCCACCCTGGTTCTGCTGGTGCTGTTCGCAGTGCCTATCGCACTGATGGCCACCTCGCTGCTGGACCTTGCCGACTCGGCCCTGCACTACAGCCGTACGCGCGATCTTCCGGGTCCGCCCGAGTTCGTCTCCACGCTCCCCTGGATCGGCCCGAGCATCGCCTGGCGCTGGAACGAGGCGGTTGCCGACGTTCCCGCTTTCCTCGCCTCGCTGCGCCAGTATGACCCACAGATCCGCGAGTTTCTGCTGCGGGTCGGCCGCGGCCTGGGGCAGTCGGTGGTACTGCTGCTGCTGTCGGCCGTGTTCGCATTCTTCTTCTTTCGCGATGCGGAGCGCATCGGCGCGACCTTGCGTAATACGGCAGCACGCATCGCCGCACAGCGCGGCATCGATCTCCTGCACGTGGCGGCCGCGACCACCCGCTCGGTGGTCTACGGCATCGTCGGCACCGCCGCCACCCAGGGCGCGCTGGCAGCCATCGGCCTGGCCATTGCCGGCGTCCCGGCGCCGTTGCTGCTTGGCTTGTTCGTGGGCATGCTCGCCCTGATTCCGATCGGCCTGACCGGCGTCATCATGTTGCCCGCGTGCGCCTGGCTGTTCATGGAGGGCCAGCTCGGCTGGGGCGTGTTCCTCACGTTGTGGGCGGTGTTCGTGGTCGGTGGGGTGGACAACTTCATGCGCCCGCTGCTCATCAGCCGCGGTGCGCGCCTGCCGCTGGCGGTCGTGCTCACCGGCGTGCTCGGCGGCTTGCTGACGATGGGCGTGCTCGGCATCTTCATCGGCGCCGTGCTGCTGGGCGTGGTCTACGTCATGCTGCGTGACTGGGCCGAGATGCAGCCGCTGCCGGCGCCGGTCGAACAGGAAGAAAAGGCGGAGGAGACGATCGAGGATCAGCCGCGACCGCGGTAGCCGGCCACCCCCTGTTCCGGAATCCACACTCCGCGCGGCGGGGCGGCGGTCTGCCAGAACACGTCGATCGGCATGCCCCCGCGCGGATACCAGTAGCCGCCGATGCGCAGCCACTTCGGCCGCAGCAGTTGCACCAGGCGCTGGCCAATGGCGACGGTGCAATCCTCGTGGAATGCGCCGTGGTTGCGAAAACTGCCGAGGTAGAGCTTGAGCGACTTGCTCTCGACCAGCCAGCGCGAAGGCACGTAATCGATGACCAGATGCGCGAAGTCCGGCTGTCCGGTGATCGGGCACAGCGACGTGAACTCCGGTGCGCTGAAGCGCACCACATAGCGTGCATCGGGGTGCGGGTTGGGCACGCGCTCGAGCAAGGCATCGTCCGGGCGCGCCGGCAGGGCGACGGGCTTGCCGAGCTGGCGCAGGCCGGTGTTTGCGGGTGAACGTTTTTTCGGCATGTGCTGATCACGTCGGCCGACGATAGCGGAGCGCTTCGACGGCGGCAGGTGGTGGCTCCGGCTCAGGCCGGTTCGTCGCCGTAGATGATGATGGACAGCATCTTGATCGGCACCTGCAGCAGGCGCTCGGGGCCGTGCGGCACCTCTCCCTTGAAGGTCAGAGAATCGCCCGGCTCGAGCAGATAGGTCTCGCTGCCGTGGCGGTACTCGATCCTGCCCTCGAGAAGATGGATGAACTCGGTACCCGGATGCTCGAAGCTGGGGAACAGCTCGCTGGCATCGTCCATGGTCACCAGGAAAGGCTCGAAGCTGCGTCGCGGCCCCTTGTCGTAGGCGAGCAGATGATAGGTGTGTCCGCGCTTGGTGCCGCGGCGCACGACCTCCATGCCGGTGCCGCCCTTGACCAGCTGTGCGCCGCCGATATCGGAATCGAAGTTGCGGAACAGCTGCGACAGCGACACACCCAGCACCGCAGCCAGCCGGCCCAGCGTATCCAGGCTGCTGGTCGCCTGTCCGTTCTCGATCTTGGACAGCATGCCGCGACTGATCTGCGCCTGACTGGCCACGTCGGCAATGGTCAGACGCTGCTGCAGGCGCAGGCCTCGAATCACGTTGCCTAGGTGCCGCTCCAGCCGGCGATCCTCGGATTGCCCTTCTTCGCTCGGGGCGAGGACCTCGGCGAGCTGGGCCTTGAGGGCGGTCATGAGAATGCTCCGCGTCCAGGTTCGCCTGGCCGTGTGTTGTCGACCCTCGAAATTATAGCGAGCGCCGATCCTTCAGGGCCGCAACGGACGCCGGCACACCATCGATCGCATTCTGGCAATCGCATCCCTTAAATTTGATCGATAACGTGTTAATGTATCGCTCATGAGATGGAATTGGCAAGATCCGGATTGGCCGCACTTCCGCTTCCAGGCACAGGTCCTGGCCAGGCGGGAAGCCATGTTCCTGCAGCACAGCGGCATCGTCCTGGGCACCATGCGCCACTTACCCAAGGATGAGCATCTGCACCTGGTCGTCGAACTGATCAGCACCGAGGCGCTGAAGACCTCGGAGATCGAAGGAGAGATCCTCGACCGCGACAGTGTGCAGTCCTCCCTGCGCCGACAGTTTGGCCTGCAGAGCGATGCCCGCCGGGTACCACCGGCGGAGCAGGGCATCGCCGAAATGCTGACAGACCTGTATCGCAGTTACGCCGAGCCGCTTACACACGAGTCGCTCTTTGCATGGCACCGGATGCTCACGAAGGGCCGAACCGACATCGAGGTCGGTCGATGGCGAACGCATGGCGAGCCGATGCAGGTGGTTTCCGGGCCGGTGCATACCCCCAAGGTGCATTTTGAGGCACCGCCCTCCACCATCGTGCCCAAGGAAATGACAGCGTTCTGCAAATGGTTCAACGATACCGCCCCGGGCGGAGCGGCCACGCTGCCAGCACTGACGCGCGCCAGCCTGGCGCACCTTTACTTTGAGTCGATCCATCCGTTCGAGGACGGCAATGGTCGCATCGGCCGCGCGATCTCCGAGAAGGCGCTGGCGCAGGGTATCGGGCAGCCAAGTCTCAGCGCTTTGTCATTGACCATCGAGCGGCAGCGCAGCCAGTACTACCTCGAGCTCGAGCTTGCCAACAAGAGCCTGCAGGTTGACCGCTGGCTTGACTGGTTCGCCGATACGGTGCTGGCAGCCCAGAGCTACACCGTGCGCTGGACGGAGTTCCTGATCGCCAAGACGCGGCTGCTCGACCGTCTGCGTGGACAGATCAACCCTCGCCAGGAAAAAGCTCTCCTGCGTGTCATGCGCGAGGGGCCGGACGGATTCAAAGGCGGACTTTCGGCCGGTAATTACCAGGGCATCACCGGGGCACCACCCGCCACAGCTCGGCGCGACCTCGCCGAGCTGGTGGAGCTCGGCGCACTGCGGCGCACCGGGCAACTGCGGGGAACGCGGTATTGGCTAGCGTTCGAGTCGAATGGCAAGGAGCGGTGACATGACGAAGCTAGCCTTCTCCGACGCGCACGCCGACGGGCATTGCTTCGGCATGCGGTTACTCAGGTGGCGGCGCCCCCGAAGTTTTGGAAGACTGTGCGCAGGACCCGGAAAGTTCATAGAAGCACATGAGGACTGCGAACATCGCGCAACCCCGCATCAGCTCCGCGCAGTAGTTTTGCAGCAGCCCTCTCAGAACAGTCCGACGACCTTGCCGTCCTCCGTGACATCGATTCGCTCCGCCGAAGGCACTTTCGGCAGCCCGGGCATGGTCATGACATCGCCGCAGATCATCACCACGAATTCCGCGCCGGCCGCCAGGCGCACTTCGCGCACGTTGACCACGTGTCCCGACGGTGCGCCGCGCAGCGCCGGGTCGGTGGAGAAGGAATACTGCGTCTTCGCCACGCACACCGGATAGCGGCCGTAGCCGTCCTCCTCCAGCTTCCCGATCTGCGCGCGCACCTTGGCGTCCGCGGTGACATCCGCCGCGCCGTAGATCTTGCCGGCGATGGCCTTCACCTTGTCCCACAGCGGCTGATCGTCCTCGTAGACGAAGCGGAAATCCGCCGGCGTGCGATCGATCAACCCGACCACCGCCCGCGCCAGATCCTCCGCACCCTTGCCGCCCTCGGCCCAGTGGCGGGCGACGACGACCGGTGCCTCATGGTGTGCCATCTTGCGCTCGAGCAGCTCGATCTCGGCTCGTGTGTCATGCGTGAAGTGGTTGATGGCGATCACGCACGGCAGGCCGTAGTGGTTGCGCACGTTGTTGACGTGACGCTCCAGATTGGCGATGCCCTTCTCCAGCGCTACGAGGTCCTCCTGGTTCAGCGCCTTCAACTCCGCGCCACCATGGAATTTGAGCGCACGCAGGGTGGCGACGATCACCACGGCATCGGGCCGCAGACCGGACTTGCGGCATTTGATATCGA
>JAHCKU010000016.1 GCA_026125625.1 Burkholderiales bacterium
ACCTGATCGGGAGAAACCTCGATCGGCGTTTTCAGAACGATCCAGCGCACGCCTTCGCTGCAGGGCGGGACGGTGAGGGAGCCCATGTAGGTGAAATAGGTACGCGTCTCGGGCAACAGCTGGGAGGCGTCGATGACGACCTCGTTCATGACCACCTCACGCCCGACTTCCATCGGCAGATGCGGCCAGAGACTGCGCAGGAATGCGTTGGGCTGCTCGCGCGTTTCGAACAACACGCTGACCACTGCGATACGGCCTTCCACGCTCCTGTGCACCAGATGGGCAGCCATGTCGAACCAGCGCCCATCGACGCGTTCTTCCGCCGGCTTGTGGAAGTGGAACTGCTCCAGTTCGAAGCGCTCTCCGCCGACGGTGATGAAGCTGCCTTCTGCATAGTTGATCTGCACCGTGTGCCCGATATCGACGATGCGCAGCGGCGTGGGCCGGTAGGCGAACTTGATCGGTTCCAGTTCCAGCCGCGCACCTTCGCGGATGTCGATCGGCGACTGGCGCTTGCCGTCACCACAGGCCGCAAAGGCGGGGTCGAGCTTGCTCCAATGCTCCGGCGCACCGGCACCGTGATAGCTCCACTGCACCTTGGCCTGCGCCTGGCGCTCGCTCGCGACGTCCTGGGCGGGCTTGGCTGCGGGCGGGACCTTGGGACGCGGAGGACGGGCGGGTGCGGTATTGACCGGCAACACCTGGCCATGCGCGCGCGCACGGGCCAGTGCAACCGGAGGGATCTTGATCGGCGCGGCGTGCACTGCGCCGCCCGCGGGGGTCGAGGCCGGCTTCCCGGCACTATCGGTGGGGAGCGCACCGGCATCCGCTACGGTTTTCGGGGCAGCCTTGGGTTTCGGCGATGTCGGGTCGGTCGCCGTCACCTCTTTCGCGTCACCGGCCTTGTCCCCGGCGGACTTTCCTTCCCCGGCTTTCGCTTGCGCGACCTTGTCGCCGGAGGCTTGCTGGCCGGGCTCGCTGTCTGCGCGCTTGGCCTCGGCTGCCTTGCCTTCGGCCGGTTCGGCTTGCGCCGCCTTGTCGTCGGCTGCTGTTCGTTGTGACGCACCAACGGTGCTTGCCGCGCTGCCTGGCGCCTTCACCGCCCCTTCGGCGGACCTTGCCTTGGCTGCCTGCTGCGCCTTGGCCTGCTGCTCGGCGGCCTCGCACGCCTTGTCGAGCAGTTGCTCGTCGACCGACCCGGGCAGCACCAGCCCCGGAACTTCGACCGCGTCGAGCTTGATCCGCCGCAACTCCATGGCATCGCTGCCGTAAAAAACACGGAACAGCGGCGCAAAGGTACGTTTGCGGCAATCGTAGTCGATAAGCGTATTGGAGCTGTAGTACAGCACACCAGTGTGCTGCGAGCGCTGCTCCCGGGCGTAGACCTCGCGCACCCAGGCACGCAGACGCGAGCCTTCGCGCTGGATGCCGGCGGTGTCCAGATGCACCGCGCGCGTGCTGCCGTCCACGACCGTGACCCAGCGTCCGGCCATAGCCGGAGTGGCGAACGACAAGCCAAGGAGGAGGATCAGGTAGTGCACACGCATGCAATTCTCCGGGGATGCAGGCCATATCGGCCCTGCCGCATCCTCCTTGAGCAGGCTGCCCGGCGTCCGCGGCTTTCGCCGGAATCGCCGGGTTGCGTACAATAGGTAATCTAACCCTTTAATTCACGGGGCAAACTGCCCCGGCTGGAAAAGCAATGGACGAGAAGCTGGTCTACAACGTGAACGTCGCTGCGCAGGACGTGCTGCTCACGCCCGAAGCGGTCAAGAACAGCGTGCCGCTGTCCGAGCGCGCCGAGGAAACCGTGCTGCGCGGGCGCAATACGGTCGAGCGCATCCTCGATCGCAAGGACCACCGCCTGTTGGTCGTGGTCGGCCCGTGCTCGATTCACGACCCCGCTGCCGCGCTGGACTACGCCGCGCGCCTCAAGCGGCTGGCGGACGAGATCGGTGACACGCTGTACGTGGTCATGCGCGTGTACTTCGAGAAGCCACGTACCACCACCGGCTGGAAGGGGCTGATCAACGATCCGCACATGAACGACAGCTTCGACATCGAGGAGGGGCTCAAGCGCGCCCGCCGCGTTCTGTGCGCGGTCAACGAGATCGGCCTGCCGACAGGAACCGAGGCGCTCGATCCGATCAGTCCGCAATACCTGGGCGATCTGGTGAGCTGGAGCGCGATCGGTGCGCGCACCACCGAGTCGCAGACGCACCGCGAGATGGCGAGCGGGCTCTCCACTCCGGTGGGATTCAAGAACGGCACCGACGGCGGTCTGCAGGTGGCGATCAATGCCTTGTTGTCGGTATCGAGTCCGCACAGTTTCCTCGGCATCAACCAGGCCGGACAGGTGGCGATCATCCGCACGCTGGGAAACCGCTACGGGCACATCGTCCTGCGCGGGGGCAGCAAGGGACCCAATTACGACTCGGTCACCATCGCGCTGGCGGAAAAGGATCTGGCGAAGAACAAGCTGCCGGCCAACATCGTCATCGACTGCAGCCATGCGAATTCGAACAAGGATCCGTCGTTGCAACCGCTGGTGCTGACCGACGTCGTGCACCAGATCCGGAGGGCAACCGCTCCATCGTCGGCGTCATGCTCGAGAGCAATCTGATGGCGGGCAATCAACCGATTCCGGCGGACCTGTCGCAGCTGAAGTACGGCCAGTCGGTCACCGATGGCTGCATCGGCTGGGATACCACCGAGGCCATCCTGCGCGAAGCACACGCCAAGCTGAAGGACGTGCTGCCCGCGCGTCTGCCGCGCCTGGCGCAGGTGCACAACCTGCGCGCGTCATGAGCGCGTTCTCCCTCGACGGCAAGGTCGCCGTCATCACCGGATCCAGCCGCGGCATCGGCCGCTCGATCGCGGAACACATGGCTGCTGCCGGAGCGAAGGTCGTCGTCTCCAGCCGCAACCTGGCGGCCTGCGAAGCAGTGGCCGAATCGATCCGCAGCGATGGCGGCGAGGCCATCGCACTCAGCGCCAGCATCAGCGACAAGACGCAGCTCGAAGCCCTGGTGGCGGGCACGCGCGCACACTGGGGTCGCATCGACGTCCTGGTGTGCAATGCCGCCTCCAACCCCTACTTCGGCCCGATGGCGCAGCTTCCGGACGAGGCGTTTCACAAGGTCCTGCAGAACAACATCGTCAGCAACCTGTGGCTGGCGAACATGGTGCTGCCGGAGATGGCGCAGCGCCGCGACGGCGCGCTGATCATCGTGTCCTCGATCGGTGGTCTCAAGGGCAGCGCCAATCTCGGCGCCTACTGCGTCTCGAAGGCCGCCGACATGCAGCTGGCGCGCAATCTGGCGGTGGAGTGGGGACCGCACAACATCCGCGTGAACTGCATCGCGCCGGGACTGGTGCGTACCGACTTCGCACGCGCGCTGTGGGAGAACCCCGATCTGCTGGCGCACATCGAGGCGACCGCACCCTTGCGACGCATCGGCGAGCCCGACGACATCGGCGGCATCGCCGTGTTCCTGGCCTCGCGCGCCGGTGCGTTCGTGACCGGTCAGACCATCGTGGCCGATGGCGGCATCACGATCACCGGGGGCTAGCAGCAGTCCGTTGAAAAACTACTGCGATCATCACTTTTTTCAACGGACTGCGGTCAGCGCACGGCCACCGGCGCCACCGTGGATCCGGTTCCGCCTTTGAGCTTGAGCGGCTGCACGATGAAGACGAATTCATAGGCCTTGGCGGCGGCGAGCTCGTCCAGCTTCATGTTCTCGAGCAGGAAGATGCCGTTGACCACCAGCGCGATCTGGTGCACCGGCAGGCTGAGGGTCTTGTCCGGATTGGGTGCGACCTCGACCGCGAAAGTATCCGCACCGATGAGCATGACGTCCTGCCTGGCCAGCCACTCCGCCGCCGGCGCACCGATGCCGGGCGTGTCCTTGTTGTAGGTGGCGTTGTCCATACCCCACAGTGTGCTGTAGCCGGAGTGGATCAGCACCGCATCACCCGGTTGTATGCCCACGCCCTGACGCTCGAGCGCGCCCTGCAGGTCGGCCACCGTGATCTCGTAGCCTGCCCCCAGACGCTCGATGCCCTTGAAGGCGGCGACATCGATCAGCACGCCTCGCGTAAACAGCGTGCCGATCTTCTCCACACCCAGCTTGGTGAAGCCGTTGCGCGTGGCGAACTCGTCGATGTCGAAACAGTTATAGAAGTGGTTGCCGATGGTCTGATGGGAGAACATGTCGAGCTGCGTTCCGACCTGGCCGATCTCCGCCACCACCAGCTCCTCGTTGCTGCGTCGCTTGTTGCTCCCCAGCTCGGGGCCGGTGCGTTTGGTATGCACATCGAAGCGGCGCGTTCCGAACAGCGGTATGGAAGAGTCGAGGGTGCGGCCCAGTTCGATCACCTGGCCGGTCTTGATCAGGCGCGCGGTGCGCAGCACGTTCTGCGGGGTCATATGATTGGCCGCGCCGCGCTCATCGCCGGCGCCCCACTTCGACGGGCAACGCTGCTCGGGTGCCGGTGGCTGCCAGGACGGCGTTTCGGCACGTGCCGACGCCACGAACAACATCGAAATCACCAGCGCAATGGCCGCTTTCATCTTCTGCTCCTCCTCTCCCAGGTCGTGGTTTTGTGCGGCGAGTGTACCGCGCGAATGAGCGGGCCGGGCGCCAGGCCCATGCGCAGGTCTGCGCCACTGCGGCATCCCGGAGCGGGATGCGCGCCTATTTGCCCAGCATCATGTTCAGGATGAAGCTGAAGATGGAGATGAACAAGCCCACTCCGACCGCCGGCAGAAATCCGGTGATGGTGAAACCCGGTACCAGCCATGCAACCAGAAGCAGGATGACGGCGTTGATGACGAGCAGGAACAGGCCGAGCGTGAGTACGGTGAGGGGAAGCGTGAGGATGACGAGGACCGGCTTGAGAACGGCATGCGCGATCCCGAACACGAGCCCGGCTATGACGAGCGTCGCGGGCGGGTCGATGGTGACGCTCGCGAACAGATAGTCGGCCACCCACAACGCGAGGACATTGACGAACCAGAACACCAGGAAACGCATCAGGGCACCCATGCCGGGCAGTGTAGCATCTCGTCTGCGCACCAATGCGCATGCGCGCCCTCCCCTCCGCCACTGCATTCGTTCCATGTCCGTCGATCAGCACACTCTGCCGCGCTCGACCTGGCTGCTGCTCGCGGCACTCACGCTCGGCTGGGGGTTCAACTGGCCGATGATGAAGATCGCCCTGACCGAAATGCCGGTATGGACCTTCCGCGGCGTGTGCGTGGCCGCAGGAGCTGTGGGCATGTTCATGATCGCCTGGCGCGGCGGCCTGCGCGTGGCGCCGCCCGCCGGCAGCTGGCCCCGGCTGGCACTGACCGCGCTGTTCAACGTCACGCTCTGGAACGTGCTGATCGCCCAGGGCCTGACCTACCTGCCGGCCGGACGCAGCGTGATCCTCGCCTACACCATGCCGTTGTGGACGGTGCTGCTTTCGCGCATGGTGCTGGGCGAGACGCTGACCACGCGCCGCATGATCGGGCTCGGGCTGGGCATGGCCGGCATGCTGGTGCTGATCGGCAACGAGCTCACCTTGTTGCGCTCGGCTCCGATCGGCGCTTTGTGCGTGGTCACTGCGGCGTTCGCCTGGGCGATGGGAACGGTGCTCATGAAGCGTTTCCCGACCGCCCTGCCGACCACTTCCTTCACCGGCTGGCAGATGCTCTTCGGCGGCTTGCCGATCGTGATCGGGGCGCTGCTGCTCGATTCACAGCGCTGGCAACCGATCAGCTGGCCGGTCGCCGGCGCAGTGCTGTACAACGTGTTCGTCGCCTTCATCTTCTGTCACTGGGCCTGGTTCAAGATCGTCGGGCGGGCATCAGCGGGGGTATCCGCGCTGGGCACGCTGCTCATACCGATCGTCGGCGTATTCAGCAGCATGCTGGTGCTCGATGAACGGCCGGCCTGGCCCGAGTACCTTTCCATGCTGCTGGTGTTCGGCGCCATCGCCACCGTGCTGATCCCGCGCCGCGCGGCCGCCTGAGCCGCTTCCCTCGCCCTCGCGCTTCTCCCGCAGTTGACGTTCCACTGCGCAGATTTGACGTTCTCGCGCGTCGCCCACCCGCTCAGCGGCATATGCCTTGCTTTTACCCCCCGGTGCACCCGCTGCAGTCTCCTCACAATCTGCCGAAATAAGTCTGCACAGGAAACGATCACCCTGCCATGTCCGCGCACTTGCATCCGTTTCATCTACCCGTCGCGCTCGCATTGGCGCTCGCTGCGTCGAGTGCGACGGCGGACATCTACCGTTACGTGGACGAGAACGGCACCACGCACTTCACCAACATGCCGGACGACCCGCGCTTCAAGCTCTACATGAAGACGCAACGCGAGCCGAGTCCGGTGACGGAGACCGTCGCTCAACGCAACTATCCTCTGCCCAAGGCCGATCGCAACAAATTCCACGGTCACATCGTGACGGCGGCCAAGACGTTCTCCCTGGAGCCTGAGCTCATCCACGCCGTGATCACGGCGGAATCGGCCTACAACCCGCTGGCCCGCTCGCCAAAGGGCGCAAAAGGTTTGATGCAGCTGATGCCGGCTACGGCGCAACGCTACGGCGTGGAGAACCCGCTCGACCCGAAGCAGAATATCCTGGGCGGCGCGGCCTATCTGCGCGACCTGCTCACCATGTTCGGCAACGATCTCCAGCTTGCCCTGGCCGCCTACAACGCCGGCGAGGGCGCGGTCACGCGTCATGGCCGGCGCATTCCGCCGTATCGGGAAACGATGGAGTACGTACCGAAGGTGCTCGCGTATTACAAGCGCTACAAGTCGAGCATGTGAGTTCGACGTCCCGCTGACCATTCCGTCGTCCCGGCGAAGCCTGCCCCGGAGTGCCTTTGTCCGGGGGCCGGGACCCAGGTTTTATACGTCTCCTCAAAGGACGCTTCCACTGCCTGGATGCCGGCGTTCGCCGGCATGACGAGGAGTCGTCGTCGGACATCGGCAGATCGACACTTCAGCTGCGCCTGAGCCCGTCACGCCAGCGGTCCCAGCTCATCCGCATAGCGCTGCACGCATTCCAGGCCGAACGCATGCGGCAGCATGGCAGGCTGCCGATCGAACACCTCTCTCAGCCCCAGCCGCGCGGCGGCCAGTCGCTTGCCGTAGCAGATCAATGCGTCCAATGACTGCATGACGAACACGATCGCCGGCAGGATCCGGCGATAGATCGCCTCTGCCTGCGCCAGGTCGTCCGCGGTGCCCGAACGCATCAACTCGTACACGCGCGCCTGGTAGTCGAAGCTGTCGGTGGCCGGAATCATCCCCGCGCATCCCGCGCGCAGATTGTCCGGCAGCTCCAGTCCGCCACGACCGTTGAACACGCGCAGCCGCTCACCGAGCGCCTCGATGGTACGGCGGATGGTCAGCGCCGGGCCTTCCCCCTTCAGCAGCGTGAAGTTCGGGCACGCATCGGCGAGCCGCACCAGTGCCGCATCACTCAGGCCGATGCCGGTGTATTCGGGCGCATTCTGGATCGCCACCGGCAGCGTTGTCGTTTCCATGACCCGCAGAAAAAAGTCGGCGTAGTACGACTCGGGTCTGCCGCGCTCGGGCGGTGGCTGCAGGATCAGCCAGCTGGCGCCGGCAGCCTGTGCGTGGCGCGCCAGCGCCGTCTGCTCCGCCACGCTGGAGCCGGCGATGGTGATGGCAACCGGTAGGCGCCCGCCGCTGTCGTGCGTGACCCAGTCGATCACGCATCGGCGCTCGCTCGAGGACAGCTTGCCGACCTCGGTGGCCAGGCCGAGCGCGGCGACGCCATGCGCGCCGCCGCTGCACGCCGCCTCGCACTGCCGGCGCATGACGTCACGGTCCAGGTTGCCGGAGCGGTCGAAAAACGCGTACTGCATCGGGTAGACGCCGCCGGGGAAGCGCCGGTCAAGTCCCACGTGCGCTTCCCGCGGTGCATGTTCCTGCATGGTGTTCGACTCCTTCTTCTTCGAGGCGAGGTGAGCATCGACTTGGAGTACCATCGGCGCCCATCCTCATGCGGAGAGAGAAGGTCATGCGCCTCGGTATCGCTCTGTTGTCGTCACTGGTCATGGCCGCGCTCGCGATCTTTCCGGCACGAGCCGAGCCAGCCTTGTCTCCGGAGGCCATCATCGCGGCGTTGCGCAGTCCCACCGCCAGCACCGGCAACATCGCCGACGCGGTGGAGGAGGCCACCGGTGCGCGTGGCTTCATGTACCACGACATGAAGCCGATTTTCAAGGCCAGGATCGTCGGCCGCGCCGCCACTGCACTGCTGCGCCCGGTGCTCAAGCACGACCAGCGCAAATATCCCAACTACGCCTTGCAGATTCTGGACGAGGCGCCGGCAGGAAGCGTCCTGGTATACGTGCTCGAGAACGGTCTGGAAATCGCCGGCATGGGCAATCTCATGGCCACCACGGCCAAGGTACGCGGACTGGAAGGGGCAGTGATCGATGGTGCCGCGCGCGACGTCGAGGAGGTGACACGCATCGGCTTTCCGATCTTCAGCCGCGCCATCAGCCCTGCCACCTCGGTCGGGCGCTACGTGAGCGTGGCCAAGCAGGTACCGGTGACCTGTGCCGGCGTTCTGGTGCAGCCGGGCGACTACATCGTCGGCGATTCCGATGGCGTGGTGGTGGTACCGCAGGCTGCAGCCAGCCAGGTGGTGGAACTGATCGCACAGTACGACGCCAAAGAGAGCAGGATGATCCCGATCATCGAGCGCGAGAAATCCATGCTCAAGGCACTCGAGCTGTACGACCGCTACTGACAATGGCCGGATAGGATCCCATGCGCAGCACACGACGCAGGCTGATGGGCGCGTTGGCGGGCAGCGCTGCACTGATGGGTGCGTGGCCGGGAGCCGCCGCCCAGCTTCTGGCGACGCCGCCGCAGGCCGAGGGGCCGTTCTACCCGCTCGAGCTGCCTCTGGATCAGGACAACGATCTGGTGCATGTGGCCGGCAGCAGCGGTGTGGCGCATGGCCAGATCGTGGACATCACCGGCACGCTGCTGGACGAGCGTGGACAGCCGCTACGTGGCGTGCGGATCGAGATCTGGCAGGTGAACGGCTTCGGCCGCTACCATCATCCGCACGACCGGCAGAACAAGCCCTGGGATCCGAATTTCCAGGGCTTCGGACATGCTCTGAGCGATGAGCAGGGTCGCTATCGCTTTCGCACCGTGCGTCCGATCGCCTATCCCGGTCGCGCGCCGCACATCCACTTCGCACTGCGCGACAGGCGCTTTGCGACGTTCTATACTCAAATGTATATTGCAGGCGCTCCGGAGAACGCACGCGATTTCCTGTTGAGCAGGATCGGCGACCGCAAGGCGCGCGAAAGCCTCGTCGTCGATCTGATGCCGGCAAACACACAAGGGGCCAGCCTGCAGGGCCGCTTCGATATCGTGCTCGGCCGGACGGTGCTGTCGCGCGAAGCCGGCTGACCGATATCCGGCGAAATCCCAGCCTCGGACGCAAGGCGACCTTTGCTGCAGGCGCCGCGACGGAGGAAGCGACGATGGATCAGGATGAAGACGAGATGCGCGCGGTCATCGAGCGCATCGAGCAGCTGAAGATGGAACACCGCGATCTGGATCAGGTGATCGCGCACCTGATGGAGAGCGCGACCTACGACGAGCTGCAGATGCGCCGGTTGAAACGCCGCAAACTGCTTCTCAAGGATCAGATCGCGCTGCTCGAGCGACGGCTCAATCCGGACATCCCCGCCTAGCAGCCTGTTGCAAAACTACTGCGCGGCGCTCGGAATCCAGACTGCTCGCAGCTTATCTACTTTGCTTCCGTTGGAAGTGGATACTGATAGTAGCGGCGGGCGATGTAGGCGGTGACGCTGTCGATGTCCTCCTGGCTCCAGCGCAGCCCGGTGTTGGTTTGCCAGCGCGTGACCTGGGCCTGGACCTCGCCGTAATTCTTCGCGATCTTGTCTCCGCGCTTGTATGCGATCGAATCGTGGCACATGCGACAGTGGTTCTCGTGCAGCAGGCGGCCCCGCTCCAGGTCCTGCGCCTGGGACGGCACCGGGGCGACAGCCAGCAGGGCAAGGGCGGCGAGAAACGGTAAGCGGTCCATGCTTCCTCCCAATGAAGTAGTGGGACGCTAACATCCGGCGAAAGGACGCCATTGATCCATGTCAACGGAGGCACTCATGAAACGCTCGTTCCTTCGCCCCGTACCTGCAGTGGTTCTGGCTTGCAGCCTGCTGTTTGGTGCCTGTGCCGCCCCGCAGCCGATACCGATCGGGCAGGTGATGCAAAGCGCACGCAGCGGCGAGAGCGCGCAGCGCGTGATCGAGACGCTGCGCTCGAGCAAGACCACCTATGCCTTGCGCGGATCGGACTTCGGCAAGCTGCGCAATGCCGGCGTGCCGGATGCCGTGCTCGATCACGTGCAGCAACAGTTCTTCGACGACGTGGACCTGCTCACGCGCTACTGGGTGCTGGGTGACTCGGTCGGTGGCTGCGTGCGCTGCGTGCCGCTGGAGGTGGACCTGTCGGATCCGGCTGCACCACGCATGACCAGCACATCCACCTCGCCGAGCGTGGCCCATCCTCAGGGCATGCCGTCCTGGTATCGGCCGTACAGCCCGCGACGTGAAGAAGTGAGTCTGCCGCAGATCCGCGAGATGGCCCGCAGCGGCATCTCCGAGCAGGCGCTGCTGGAGCAGCTGCGCAACCGTCGGCTCGATCACGTGGTGGGGGTCGGCGGAATCGGTACCGTGCGCACGCGTCCGCTCGCCGGCATCAGCGGATCGGAACTGGCACAGCTATACAGCGATGGCGTGCCGGATGCCGTCATCGACGAGGTCCAGACCATCTTTCTCGGGCAATTCGTGGAAACCGAACGCCTGCGCTATCAGAATCTCGGGAAGGGCCCCGGCAAATCTCCACAAGGATTCGGGAAGCACTGAACAGGTATCACGCGCACGACCGAGACCGACTGCGTGCGCGCCGTGCCGGACGGCACTCCGGCACGGCGCTGAACCACCTCAGTCCTGCGGCGTGTCGGTGACGGCGCCCTTGCTCGCGGTGGAGACCAGGCGCGTGTACTTCGCCAGCAAGCCGCGCCGGTAGCGTGCAGCCGGCTGCTTCCACTGCGCGCGGCGTCGCGCCAATTCTTCCTCGGGAACATTGAGCTGGATCAGCAGTTGGTGCGCATCGATAGTGATCGAATCACCTTCCTGGACCAGCGCGATGGTTCCGCCGAGGAAGGCTTCGGGAGCTACGTGACCAACCACCATGCCCCAGGTCGCGCCGGAGAAACGTCCATCGGTAAGCAGCCCCACCGAATCGCCCAGCCCCTGGCCGATCAGCGCCGAGGTCGGTGCCAGCATTTCCTGCATGCCGGGCCCACCCTTGGGACCTTCGTAGCGGATCACCACCACATCGCCGGCCTTGATCTTGCCGGCCATGATCGCTTCCATGGTCTCGTTCTCGGAGTCGAACACGCGCGCAGGTCCGGTGATGACCGGATTCTTCAATCCCGTGATCTTGGCCACGCAGCCTTCGGTCGCCAGGTTGCCCTTGAGGATCGCCAGGTGCCCCTGCTTGTATAGCGGCTTGTCGAAGGGGCGGATGACATCCTGATCCTTGCGCGGCTCCGCCGGAATGTTCTCCAGTTCCTCGGCGATGGTGCGGCCGGTGATGGTCATGCAGTCACCGTGCAGCAGGCCGTTGACGAGCAGCATCTTCAACACCTGCGGCGCGCCGCCGGCCTTGTGGAAATCGGTGGCCACATAGCGCCCGGAGGGTTTCAGGTTGCACAGTACCGGCACCTTGCGGCGCACGCGCTCGAAGTCATCGATGGTCCATTCGACTTCCGCCGCCGAGGCGATCGCCAGATAGTGCAGCACCGCATTGGTCGAGCCGCCGGTGGCCATGACCAGGCTCACCACATTCTCGATGGATTTGCGCGTGATGATGTCGCGGGGACGGATGCCCTTGTGGATGGCGTTGACCAGAGCCTTCGCCGATTCTGCAGCCGAATCCGCCTTTTCCGCATCCGGCGAGGCCATGGTCGAGGAATGCATCAGACTCATGCCCAGCGCCTCGAACGAAGTGGACATGGTGTTGGCGGTAAACATGCCGCCGCAGGCGCCCACCGTGGGACAGGCATTCCTCTCGATGCCGTCGTAGTCTTCCTTGCTGATCTTGCCCGCGCTGAATGCACCCACCGCCTCGAAGGCGCTGGCGATGGTCAGGTCCTGCCCCTTCCAGTGGCCCGGCTTGATGCTGCCGGCGTAGACATAGATCGCCGGCACGTTCATGCGCGCGATGGCCATCATGCCGCCCGGCATGTTCTTATCGCAGCCGCCGACCACCAGCGCACCGTCCATCATCTGGCCGTTCACGGAAGTTTCGATCGCATCCGCGATCACCTCGCGCGACACCAGCGAGTACTTCATGCCCTCGGTGCCCATGCCGATGCCGTCGGTGACGGTCGGCACGCCGAACATCTGTGGCATGGCACCCGCGTCCTTCAGCGCCGCGATGGCGCGGTCGACCAGCGGCTGAATGCCGGCATTACAGGGATTGAGCGTGGAGTGTCCGTTGGCCACGCCGACGATGGGCTTGTCGAAATCGCCATCGGCGAATCCGACCGCGCGCAGCATGGCGCGATTGGGGGAGCGGGGAACACCGCCGGTGATGAGTCTCGAGCGCCAATTATCGGCCATGAGGATCCTCCTAATAAGTGTAGAGCGCCGCTGCCCGGCGCACGATTTTGGCTGTGCAGTG
This sequence comes from Burkholderiales bacterium, assembly GCA_026125625.1. Classification (GTDB taxonomy): domain Bacteria; phylum Pseudomonadota; class Gammaproteobacteria; order Burkholderiales; family SHXO01; genus SHXO01. Next base: position 12,768 of record JAHCKU010000016.1, read on the forward strand.
TGCGCAGAATCCGGTTCGGCGTCTAGTATATTGTAGTGACCCTATTGATACGTTGAACGAATCATGGAACTGCGCCATCTGCGCTACTTCGTCGCCGTCGCCGAGGAGCTTCACTTCAGCCGGGCGGCACGCAGGCTGCACCTGTCGCAACCGCCACTGTCGATGCAGATCAAGGCACTGGAGGAAGAGCTGGGTGTGATGCTGCTGCTGCGCAATCAACGCCATGTCACGCTGACCAGCGCCGGCGAGGTGTTTTTGAAGGAAGCGCGGGAGATCCTCGTGCGCCTCGATAATGCGGCAGAGGCCGCGCGACGCGCAGGACGCGGAGAGACGGGAGATCTGCGCGTGGGCTTCGTCACCATCGCCGACTACAGCGTGCTGCCTCCGATCCTGCAGCGATTTCGCAGTGGCAGCCCGGACATCCGTCTGGTGTTGCAGGAAGCGACCAGCGATATCCAGCTGCGCGAGCTGACGGATGCACGCATGGACGTCGGGTTCGTCCTGTCGCCAGTACAGGAAGAGCGCCTGGAAGTGCTGCCGCTGCTGCAGGAGCCGCTGCTCGCGGCGCTTCCCGAATCCCACGCAGCAGCCCGTGCACGCGGACCGATCTCGCTGAAACACCTGGCGGACTGGCCCTTCATTCTGTTCCCGCGACACATGGCCACCGGGCTCTACGACGACATCATCGGCTTTTGCCGGCAGGCCGGCTTCAGTCCGCGGGTCGAACAGGAGGCGGTGCAGATGCAGACCATCGTGAGCCTGGTTTCGGTCGGGCTTGGCGTGGCACTGATTCCTGCCTCCCTGCGCCATCTGGGCCGCACCGGCGTGGTCTACAAGTCGCTGCGCGAGCGCAGTCCGATGACCGAAGTCGTGCTGGCATGGCGCGCCGCCGACAACCGTCCCACCACCATGCGCTTCCTGGACACGGTAAAGCGCACACTGCAGGAATCGGCATGACGCCCGATAACCAGCCGTCCCCCTGCGCGGAGCGCACGGCAGTGCTGGCGGATGAAGCGGCGACGCTGGCCCTCGGCGGTTCCCTCGCGCGTGGACTGCAGCCCGCGCTGAAAATCTATCTGACGGGAGACCTCGGTGCCGGCAAGACCACGCTGGTGCGTGGCCTGTTGCGTGCGCTGGGTTATCGCGGACGCGTGAAAAGCCCGACCTTCACACTGGTTGAAAGTTATAACGTTTCGAGCTTATACTTGTATCACTTTGATTTCTATCGCTTCGCAAATACGGATAATTGGCGGGATGCAGGCTTCGTGGATGAGTTCGGGGGGCCGGGCGTATGCCTCGTGGAATGGCCGCAGCGGGCAGGCTCGGCCTTGCCCATGCCCGACCTCACCATCGATCTGCAGCATGCGGCACAGGGCGGCCGCCACGCCCGCCTGCGTGCGTTCTCCGAGCAGGGGCGACAGTGTCTGCAGGCGCTGAACAGTCCCGTGCCGCCCGACGACGAATCCTCACCCGCTTGCACCGGGTAGGCAGCCTTTGGCTGCTGTGGCTGCTGCTGTTGCTATGCCTGATTCCGGCTGTCGGTTTCGGCGCCTCCGATATTCGCGCCGTGCGTGTCTGGCCCGCTGCCGAGTACACGCGCATCGCGATCGAATCCGAGCATCCGATTGCCTTCTCCCTCGAGCCCGATCAGGACGCGCGACGCCTGGCACTCGTGCTCGAGGACATCGACCTCGATCCGATTCTCGCATCGCTGCCCGAGCGGGTATCACCGGCCGATACCCGGATCGCACGCGCCGAAGTCACCCGCATCGCGCCGCGCCGCGTTCGCCTGCTTCTGGCGCTGCGCCAGGACGTGCGGCCGCACGCGTTCACCCTGCCTCCTGCGGAGTCGTATGGCCATCGGCTGGTGCTGGATGTCTATCCCGCTGCAGAAACCGACCCCGTGCTGGCGCTGCTCGAAGAACTGGAACGGGAAGAGCGTACGCCTGCTCCACCGGTGCCCGCCAAGCCGGTCCCGCGCACGCCGACCCTCGAAGACAGCACGCTGGCCAAGCCGAAGAAGCCGGTGGTCGATCGCCTGATAACGGTGGCAGTCGATGCCGGGCACGGCGGTCAGGACCCAGGCGCCATCGGCCCCAAAGGAACACGAGAGAAGGACGTCACGCTGGCGATCGCGCGCAGGCTCAAGACCATCATCGACAAGCAGCCCGGGATGCGCGCCGTGCTCATCCGCGACGGCGACCACTACGTTCCGCTGCAGGAGCGCGTCACCAAGGCGCGGCGGGCACGTGCGGACCTGTTCGTCTCGATTCACGCCGACGCCTTCATCAAACCGCATGCGCGTGGCTCCTCGGTTTACGCGCTTTCACAAAAGGGGGCGACCTCGGCCGCTGCACGCTGGCTGGCGATGAAGGAGAACGAAGCGGACCTGATCGGCGGGGTGAGCCTGGACGTGACCGATCCCTATCTCAAGCAGACGCTGCTGGATCTGTCCCAGGACGGGAACATCCGCCACAGCGTGAAGGTCGGCCAGGCGGTGCTGGCGCGGCTGGGTGAATTGAACACGCTGCACAAGCCACGCGTCGAGCAGGCGGGTTTCGGCGTCCTCAAGGCACCCGATATTCCGTCCATCCTGGTGGAGACCGCCTTCCTGAGCAACCCCCTGGAAGAGGCAAAACTCAAGAACGCCGCCTACCAGCAGAAGATGGCGCAAGCCATCTTTCTCGGGATTCAGGAATACTTCGAGGAACATCCGCCTCCCTCACGGGACAAGATGGCGCTGCGCTGAAAAAGCGCCCATTCCCCCGCCCCGGGATGCGGTTCGATTGACATCTGTTGCGCAGCGTGGAACGACGCTTTAGCATGACGGTCATTCATGCGACGCACCGGCAACGGGCATACGCGACAGGCAAGGAATGGCCATGGAACAACTCAGGCTCGGCTTTCATCCGCGCGACGCGGCAAGTCCGGTGGGGCGTCTGCTCTTCGGGCTGGTGACGGTATTCATCGGTTTGGCCGTCGCCGCCCTCGTCATTTTCGTCATCCTCCCCCTGCTCGGGATCATCGTTTCCGCGGCAGTCGGCGGCATGATCCTGGCGATCGCCGGGGTGGTCATGATGATCCCCTTCATGTTGCTGGCAGCCACGGTGCTCGCGCTCATGGCGAAGGGCAACGTGCGCCGCCCGGGGACGTTCCGCACGCGCGCCCACTGGCGTTAGCAGGCTGCTGAAGAACTGCTGCGCGGGCTGATGCAGCTACGAGCGCCCGCCGGCGTGCTGCTGGCTGCCGGTGCAGGTTCGCGCTTCGGCGGCGGCAAGCTCCTGCATCCGCTACCCGACGGCACCCCCATCGGGGTCGCCGCGTGGCGTAATCTGAATCGGGTCCTGCCCTCTGTCACCGTGGTGGTACGCCCCGGCGATGCCTTGCTGGAGCGTGCGCTCCTCGACGCAGGGGCTACCCTGGCAAGATGTCCGGACGCCCATCTGGGCATGGGGCACAGCCTGACCTGCGGCGTCGCAGCCACTGCGGACGCGAATGGCTGGGTGGTTGCGCTGGCAGACATGCCTGCCGTCCTGCCGGCTACGATCGAATCCATCGTCCAGCGGCTGATCTCGGGAGCGGGAATCGTCGTCCCCGTCCATCGTGGCCGGCGCGGGCATCCGGTTGCGTTCTCGGCCGCCTACCGGGAACGTCTTCTCGCGCTATCCGGCGACAGCGGTGCGCGTTCCATTCTGCGGGACAACGCGGACGCGGTGGTGTGCATCGACACCGATGACACCGGCGTGCTGCAGGACATCGACACGCGCGAGGACGCGCAACGCCTGGCGCATACGCCCCGCGGACTTTAGTCGCGAAAGCGGTTGGGCGCCCCGCCGGCCATGCTGCCGCGTCAAGGACGCAGCAGCATGCCTTTGGTCGAACCGCCGATCTTGAAGTTGCCGCGTCGTGTACCAATGCTGGAGCGCAGTTCCACGTAGGCGCGTCCTGTCATTACATTGGTCGGCGCGACTTCGAGCTGACCGGTGGCATTCATGACACCGGCCTTGATACGCACGCCCGAGTACTGATAGCGTCCCCCGGCAAGCGAAAGGTTGCCGCTCACCTCTTCGTAGGTGGTCTTGCCGCCGGTGATGCCTTCACGCGAGGGCGATTGCAGCGCACGCACCAGATCCAATCCGGACAGGTTGCCCTGGGTCAGCACGAAGCTCGCCTCCAGGCGCGGATCGGTCCTGAACAGGCTCGGCAGATCATCCGATTGCAGCAGATAGCGGCCCTTCGCGGCAAGCCTGCCGTCGGAGGTCAACTGCACGTTCAGCCCCTTCATCGCCGATTCGATGTCGACGCGCTGCACATCGAAGTCGCCTTCCACGTTCCATCCGCTGACCCAGGACGCAGTCAGGCTGCCCTTGCCCTGACCACTGTAGAGCATGTAGTCCAGATCGGTGATCCGTATCTGCGATCCGGCGATCACGCCTTTGCCGCTCAGCTGAGTGAACTCCAGGCTCGGTCCGAGCGGAAGCGCCAAGTTGATACCCCGGATGGACACTTCGATGCCCTGCTCGGTCGGCAGAATATCGGCAACGAAGTGCCCGTCGTTGGTTTCGACGTGCGCTGCACGCACCTCACGATCGGGAGCCAGAGTGAGGGTGGCATCGAAAGTCGGCAATTCGATGCCGTTCATCTGCAGCTGAGCACGCTTGAACTCGATGCGCTCCACGTGCACGTTGTCCGTCTTGCCCGCCGGTGAGAGCCAGCGAGGCACGCGGCTCAACGCATCCTGCGGAACCACCGCAGATTCGATGACCAGCCGGCTCACTGTCTTGTCGTCGCTGAACAAGCTGCCAATGCTGATGAACGCAATGGCCTTTGCGGCTTTGACGTCTTCGGCTTCGCCGACGCCGATGTTCTCCAGCTCGATATGCAGACTCGGAAACAGGGATGCCTTCATCGAGCCGATGCGTACCCGCTCGCCCAGTGCCGTCGACGCCAGCTGCTCAACCGCGGGCGCATAGGCACCCAGCGGTGTGAACTGAACCAGGGCAACCAGCAGCGCAACGACGGTAGCGCCTCCGATCAGCAGCTTCTTCTCCGGACCGAAGGCACGCTTACGGGCTTCCCGTTGCAGGCGACCGAGTTCGGCCTTGCGTCGATCGGCTTCCTCACGTTCCTTGCGCTGGCGCAGCAGCTCTTCCTCGCGCGCACGTTGCTCGGCCAGGTGACGATCGCGTTCCTGCTTCTTGCGTGTCTCCTCGGCTTGCTTGCTGCGTTCGGCTTTCTCACGCGACCGTCTTTCCTTGTCCTCTTCCGCTCGCCGGACTGCCTCCTCGCGCGCACGCTGCTCCGCCTCCTTGCGCGCATTCTCCGCAGCCAATGCCATCTCGCGCGCTTCACGGTCGGCCCGTTCGCGCGCCTCGCGCTCGGCCTTGTCCATGGCTGAACGCGCCTCTTCTTCCATGCGGAAGCGACGTTCCTGCTCTTCCAGAGCCTTGCGGATAGCCTCCTCGCGCGCCTCGAATTCCTGCTCGACCTGGGCCTCGGCCAGCGCCAGTGCCTCCAGCTCGCTGGTGTCGGCAACCTCGGGTAACGCAGTGGCCTCTACCGTCAGCAGCTCGACATCGTCATCGACGACGGCAGCACCGCTGCCCTCGGCCAAGGCGCCCACCGGCTCCTTGCGCTGGCGGGACTCCTCCAAGCGCTGGACCAGCTCTTCCTGCTCGCGACGATGCCGCTCCTCGAGCTCGCGCCGCAAACGCCGCTCCTCTTCTTCACGCTGTCTGCGCTCTTCTTCCTCTTTGCGACGGCGCTCCTCTTCCTCGCGACGCTTGCGCTCTTCCTCTTCCTTGCGCTTGCGCTCCTCTTCCTCGCGACGCTTGCGTTCTTCCTCTTCCTTGCGCTTGCGCTCCTCTTCCTCGCGACGCTTGCGTTCTTCCTCTTCCTTACGCTTGCGCTCCTCTTCCTCGCGGCGCTTGCGTTCTTCCTCTTGAATGA
>JAHCKU010000160.1 GCA_026125625.1 Burkholderiales bacterium
CCTTGCTGGGTGGGCTGGCGACGAGTAGTAGAGATTTTCATTGACAGCGATCTGGTACTGACACTGAAAGCACGAAAGCGGGAGATAGAGATAGCCGAAGTTCGAAAACTGGGCCTCAGTCGAATGAGAGCTAGTCACTCTGCTCCGTGCCCATCCCGCTCAGGCTCAATAACTGGCACGCAAGGCGCTCAACGACCGACGCTCAGGAGTCCGCGCTCGCCAAGTCCGGTTTGTGACCGAGCCGCCCTCCGATGCTCCCACCGTCCAGTCGCCCGGCAGCGGCGGCTGGTGCGCGCAATGATGCCGATCCGCGTGTCAGTCCGGCGCGGGTGCAGTGGTCGAGGATCGTCCTGCTTGGCGGTGTCGTAACACGCGGTCTACTTGCCGCATCGTTCGCCTCAACTGCGCCCGGATCTGCCGTCCGGCACGCCGGCGGCATGCGCCTGCTGATCCGCGTGGTAACTTGACCGCACCAGCGCACCAACGGCGGCATGGCTGAAACCGATCGCCGTTGCCTCGCGCTCGAACATGCGGAAGGTGTCCGGGTGCACGTAGCGCCGCACCGGCAGGTGGTGACCGCTCGGCGCAAGGTACTGGCCGATCGTCAGCATGTCGATGTCGTGCGCGCGCATGTCGCGCATGACCTGCAGGATCTCCTCGTCGGTCTCGCCCAGCCCGACCATGATTCCCGATTTGGTGAGGATGCCGGGGAAGCGCTGCTTGAACGTCTGCAGCAGCTTGAGCGAATGCGCGTAGTCGGCGCCTGGGCGTGCCATCCTGTAGAGGCGCGGTACGGTTTCCAGGTTGTGGTTCATCACGTCCGGCAGGCCCTGCATCAATGCGTCGAGCGCCTTGTCCAGGCGGCCCCGGAAGTCCGGGGTCAGCACCTCGATGCGCGTGGCGGGCGAGTGTTCGCGCACGGCGCGGATGCAGTCGGCGAAGTGCCCTGCGCCACCGTCGCGCAGATCGTCGCGATCGACGCTGGTGATGACCACATAGTTGAGACGCAGATCCGCAATGGTGTGCGCCAGATTCAGCGGCTCCTGCGGATCGGGCGGCTTGGGGCGTCCGTGCGCGACGTCGCAGAACGGGCAGCGACGCGTGCACAGGTCGCCGAGGATCATGAACGTCGCCGTACCCTTGCCGAAGCATTCGCCGATGTTGGGGCAGGATGCCTCTTCGCATACGGTATGCAGACTCTGTTCGCGCAGCTTGCGCTTGATCTCGTGGAAGGTGTGGCTGTTACCCGCCTTGACGCGGATCCACTCCGGCTTCTTCAGCGGCGTGATGGGGATGATCTTGACCGGATTGCGCTCGGTCTTGTCCGCGCCGGTCTGCCCTCGTATGAGATCGCTCATTGCGTATGACTGCCCATGAAGGTGTCGCGTGTATCCGCCTCGCGCAGCACGCGCCGTAGATGGTCGACCAGGCGCTCGCCGATTCGTTCGATCGGCGCGCGTACGCCGAGATCGAGCAGCTGGGTGACGACGAGTCCCGGGTAGCCGCACGGATCGATGGCACGGAAAGGCGCCAGATCCATGGCAACGTTCAGGCTCAGCCCGTGATAGGCGCAGCCCGCACGGATGCGCAGGCCCAGCGCCGCGACCTTGGCGCCGTTCACGTACACCCCGGGTGCACCGGTGCGTCGCTCGCCGGTGATGCCGTATGTCGCGAGCAGGTCCAGCACGGCCTGCTCCAGCAACTGCACCAAGGCCCTGACGGTGAGTCCGCGGCGCCGCAGGTCGAGCAGCGTGTAGGCCACGATCTGTCCCGGCCCGTGATAGGTGACCTGTCCGCCGCGATCGACTTTCACCACCGCAACGGTGCCTGCCGTGTGCGGCAGATGCTCGGCGCGGCCGGCCACCCCGTAGGTGTATATCGGCGGATGCTGCAGGATCCAGATTTCGTCCGGGGTTTCAGCGCGGCGGCGCGCGGTGAAATCCTGCATCGCCTGCAGCGTGGGCAGATAGTCGGCGACACCCAGATGGCGCACCTGGAGCAAGGACGCGGACGCGGACCCGGTCCGAACCGGGTCAAGGATTTCTGCATCCATCACGGCGTCGTATCCGTTACAGCACCGTATCCATCACAGCACCATGGTCACGTCCGGGTGACCGCTCAGTTCCTGGTACAACGCATCGAGCTGTTCTCGTGAGGTGGCGCGAATGGTGCACGTCACGCTCAGGTAGTTGTTCTGCCTGCTCGGGCGCATTTCGGCAGTGGCCGGGTCGAAATCGGCAGCATGGCCGCGCACGATTCCGATCACTGTCTGGGCGAAGCCGGGTCTGTTTCGTCCCATCACCTTGATCGGGAAGTCGACCGGGTATTCGATCGTCGGTAGCTCAGGTTGTGACATGTTCTTCAGGCATGTGCGGCGCGTTGCAACTCGGCCTTGAATGCGTTGAACGCGGCGTGCATCCTGCGAAACATCGGACCCGGAACGCCTTCACCGACGGGCTTGCTGTCGAGTCGCGTGATCGCCAGCACTTCGCGCGTGGCCGAGCTGATCCAGACCTCGTCCGCGGCACGCAGCTCACCCTCGCTCACCGGTCGGACTTCGAAGCGCATGCCATTTGCGTGCGCCAGCTCCAGCAGCACGTCGTACGTGGTGCCGGGCAGAATCAGATGGCTCTTGGGCGGGGCCACGATCACACCGTCGCGTACGATGAAGACGCTGCTGGCAGCACCTTCGGTCAAATGGCCGTCGCGAATCAGCACGGTCTCATGCGCCCCGGCATCGACCGCCAGTTGGCGCAGGAGCACATTGCCGAGCAGTGCGGTGGACTTGATGTCGCAGCGCAGCCAGCGGTTGTCCTCGGCGGTGATGGCCGCCGCCCCGCCGGCAATCAGCTCGGGTGCAGGCGTGGACAGCGCGCCGGTCATCATGAACACGGTTGCACGCGCATGCCTGGGGAAGGCGTGATCGCGCTTCGCGACGCCTCGTGTGACCTGCAGGTACAGGCTCTGGTCCGCATGGGGGCAGCGGTCGATGAGGTCCAGGATGAGCCGCTTCCACTCCGCGGCGGGGTGCGGGTTGACGAGGCGGATGGCGTCCAGGCTGTACTGCAGCCGGTCCAGGTGCTGCGGCAGGCGAAACGGCTGGCGGGCGTACACCGGGATCACCTCGTATACACCGTCGCCGAATATGAAGCCGCGGTCCAGCACCGGAACGCGCGCCTCGCTCATCGGCATGAAGCTTCCGTTCAGGAAGACGACGGAGTCCTTCACGTCGTCGGGCAGATCGAACATCATCTCCACCTCGCCATCATTCGAACAGCAGCCGCAGGCTGTCCCACAGCCGCACGAAGAAATTCGCCACCCCCACGCTTTCCAGCGCAATCACAGGATACTCGCCCATGGACGCGTCGTTGTACTGGACGCGCAGCACACCCACCTGCTGCCCCTGCGTGATGGGCGCCAGCAGCGGCTGCCGACTGGTCAGCGTAGCCCTGATACCGTCGACCTGGCCGCGCGGAACGGATATGTAGACATCCCGATTCAATCCGGCCTTGATCTGCTTCTGGCTGCCTTTCCATACCGGCAGCTCCGACACCACTGCGCCGCGCGCGTATACCTGTGGCGTATCGTAATGCTGAAAGCCATGGTTGATCAGCTTCTGTGCCTCGGCGGCACGCGCGCTGTCGGAGGCGGCGCCGGTCACCACTGCCAGCAGGTGGCGGGAGTCGCGTCGAGCGGAAGCGATGATGCAATAGCCGGCATTTTCCGTGTAGCCGGTTTTCAGCCCATCCACCCGCGGGTCGCGTCCAAGCAACACGTTGCGATTGTTCTGGGTGATGTTCTTGTAGCTGAATTCGCGCAGCTGATACAGCGGCAGGTACTGGGGAAAATCCCGGATCAGGGCAGCCGCCAGCCGCGCCAGATCACGTGCGGTCGAGTAGTGCTGCGGATGCGACAGGCCGGTCGAATCGGCAAAGTGCGTGGCCTTCAGTCCAAGCCGTTTCGCCTGAGCGTTCATGCGCTCGACGAATTTCTCTTCGCTGCCCATCAGGCCCTCGGCCAGGGCGACCGTGGCATCGTTGGCCGAGACCACGATCATCCCGCGCAGCAGCTGGTCGACGCTGACCCAGGTCTTGGCTTCCAGGAACATGCGTGATCCCGGCATCTTCCAGGCCTTTTCCGACACGCGCATATCCTGGTCGAGTGTGATCTCCTTCTGGCGCACGGCGTCGAACAGGACGTAGGCGCTCATCAGCTTGGTCAGCGAGGCCGGTTCCACCCGCTCGTCGGCGCCGCGCTGGATGATCACCTGCTGGCTCTGCAGGTCCATCAGCAGCCAGGTCCTGGCTTCGATGCTGGGGAGTGGAGGGGACGACTGCGCGAGCACCGCCGGAGCGAGCAGCGCGAGGATGAGGAACACGAAGTGGAGCATGTGGGGGCGGATTATAGCGAAGTGGTCCAGATCGCCGGTGCGGCCGGCTCTGATACGCTTGGCGCAGTTACGTCACGAGGGAAGTCATGATGGCAGTTCCACGATGCAGAAAATTGCTGGCTGTGGTCGCCGCTGCGGCATGGATGGCCGGGGCACAGGCAGGCGAGATCGAAGTGCGGGATGCGTGGGCGCGCGCGACCATGCCCGGCCAGAAGGTGGCCGGCGTGTACATGACCATCACCAGTGCTGCTACCGCGGCACGCCTGGTGGGTGTCGACAGTCCTGCCTCGCAAGCGGCCGAGATCCACGAGATGCGGCACGAGAACGGAGTCATGAAGATGCGCCGGCGCGAAGTGCTGGAGCTGCCGGCCGGCGAAGCGGTGAAGCTGGCTCCCGGCGGTCTGCACATCATGCTCATGGACGTGAAGCAGCCGCTGGCCGCCGGCGGCGAGGTGGCGTTGACGCTGACCATCGAACAGGAAGGCAAGCGGCGCACGGTGGCCGTGAAGGCGCCGGTCAAAGCCGTCGGTGCAACGGGTGACCACGCCCACCACTGACCGGCTGCCGGCATGCGAGGCTTTCCTGCAGGTTGCCCTTGAATTGGAATCCGCGATTCGCATATAGCGGTTGAGGCCGCTGGCCGCTACCGTATGATTCCGAGGAGGAAAGCTATGGCAAACGTTACCCGTTGGGACCCGTTCGAAGACATCGATGATTTGTTCAAGGGCGTCTTCCTGCGTCCGATGCGACTGCAGGCACAGGAAGGGGTGCAAGGCATGCGCGTCAAGATGGACGTGAAGGAGGACGAGAAAGCCTTCCTGGTGCATGCCGAGCTTCCGGGTGTGCGCAAGGAAGACATCCAGGTTTCGGTCGACGGCAATCAGGTGTCGATCAGCGCCGAGGTCAAGCGCGAGAAAGAGGACAAGGAGGGCGAGAAGGTGCTGCGTTCCGAGCGCTACTACGGCAAGGTGTCTCGTACCTTCGCCCTGAGCCAGGACGTGGACCAGGACGGCGCCTCCGCGCGCTACGAAGACGGTGTGCTGGAGTTGACTCTGCCCAAGAAGACGGCTTCTTCACAGCGCCGGCTGACGGTTCAGTAAGGACGGTCTTGGTCCGGTAGCGCCGGCTGCAAGGCGGCCCCTGTGGGGCCGCCTTTTTCGTTGACCCTTCGACTGCACCGGAAGAGCCGGGGCGACGTGCACGGGCGCCGGTCTGCTCGCAGAGTACCAAGTCACCTTCGCGCGCTAGAATTCGCCCTTCACCGTTGCCGTAGCGACCATGGCTCTCACCGATTCGTCCGCTGCCCAGCGCGCCAGGATCCTGGCCGAAGCGCTGCCCTACATTCGCCGCTTCTCCGGCAAGACCATCGTGGTCAAGTACGGCGGCAACGCCATGACCGACGAGCGCCTGAAGCACTCCTTCGCCCGTGACGTGGTCCTGCTCAAGCTGGTCGGGATGAACCCGGTGGTGGTCCACGGCGGGGGGCCGCAGATCGACGGCCTGCTCGAGCGCGTAGGCAAGAAAGGCCGGTTCGTGCAGGGGATGCGGGTCACCGATGCCGAAACCATGGACGTGGTGGAGATGGTGCTGGGCGGCCTGGTCAACAAGGAGATCGTCACGCTCATCAACCACCATGGCGGCCACGCCATCGGCCTGACCGGCAAGGATGGCGCCTTCATTCGCGCCCGCAAGCTGCTGGTACCCAGCCAGGACGACGAGGGCGAGATGCTCGATATCGGTCAGGTGGGCGAGATCACGGCGATCGACCCCGAGATCATCGCCCTGCTGCAGACGCGTGAATTCATCCCGGTGGTGGCGCCCATCGGTGTGGGGATGGAGGGGGAGAGCTACAACATCAACGCCGATCTGGTGGCAGGCAAGCTGGCCGAGGTGCTGCGGGCCGAGAAGCTGATTCTGCTCACCAATACCCCCGGCGTGCTGGACAAGGATGGCAAGCTCCTCACCGGTCTCACGCCCAAGCAGGTGGACGAGCTGTTCGACGACGGCACCATCCACGGCGGCATGCTGCCGAAGCTCTCCTCGGCGCTGGATGCAGCCAGGGGGGGCGTGAAGAGCGTGCACATCATCGATGGGCGCGTGGAGCATGCGCTGCTGCTGGAAGTGCTGACCGACGAAGGTGTCGGCACGCTGATCCGCCACCGCTGATCATGCGCTCGATCGCGGCCATGCGCGGGTCTCATGTCCTGCGCCTGCACGCACGGGCACTTCACGCCGGCTTCTGAACCTCCGCATCATGCGCCGCCGCGCTCGTCGCATGGTCAGTCCCGGTCCGGTGTGGATCTTCGATCTGGACAACACGCTGCACGACGCCAATCCGCACGTCTTTCCCCATCTGAACCGCACCATGACGACCTACCTGGAGCGTCATCTGGGACTGGACAGCGACGCAGCCGGTGTCCTGCGCGTGCACTACTGGCGGCGCTACGGCGCCACGTTGCTCGGGCTGATGCGCCATCACGCGGTCGATCCGCACCACTTTCTGCGCGAGACGCACGCCTTTCCCGAGTTGCGCCATGCCATCCTGCGCCATCCACTGCTGCGCTCGGTGCTGACGCGCCTGCCGGGACGGAAGCTGGTATTCTCCAACGCGCCGGTGCACTATTCCCGCGCCGTGCTGGGGTTGTTGCGGGTGACGGATCTGTTCGACGATGTGTTCAGCATCGAGCACACGCGCTTCCGGCCCAAACCCGATCCCGCCGGCTTTCGCCGTTTACTCCGCAAGCATGGACTGCATCCGCGTGCCTGCATCATGGTGGAGGATACTCTGGCCA
>JAHCKU010000161.1 GCA_026125625.1 Burkholderiales bacterium
GTCGATGGGGATGTCCGACGATCTGGAGTCGGCCATCGCGGAAGGCGCGACCCTGGTACGCATCGGACGTGCGATCTTCGGTGAGCGCACCGGCAACGCAGCACCCGACACGCGCGTCTGAAGCTGCATTCTGCTGCGCGCCGCCGGCTTGCGACCTGCATACCCTCCCCCTATACTGCCCTCGCTTTGCTATGCGATGCAAAGGCGAACAATTCCAATCGGGGAGGCCGAGAATGAAAAAGTCATTGCTTGCCATGCTGTTCATCGGACTGTGCGCGCCGCTGCTGGCGCTGGCGCAGTCCACCCTCAACGCCTATCAGATGGTCGAGATCCAGGCCCATGCCCGCAAGGTGTGGGATATCGCCAAGAATTGGGACAACCTGCACGGCTGGCATCCGGTGTTCGCCAACGACGAGCTGACCGGCGGCAGCAACAACACGGTCGGTGCCACGCGGCGTCTGACCATCAAAGACGGTCCCTCTTTCGATGAGGAGCTGCTCGCCTTCGATGACGGAGACATGAAGCTCACCTATCGCATCATCGGCGAGAATCCGCTGCCGATCACGGACTACGAGTCGACCTTGACCGTGGTCGAGCTGGCGACCGATCGCTCGCTGGTGGTATGGCGCGGGGCTTTCGCTTCGAAGCCGGAGCAGAAGGACGATGACAACGTGCAACTGATCAACGGTGTGTACCGCGCCGGCCTGGACAATCTGAAGAGCCTGGCCGAGGGCAAGTAGAGCCGCCAGGCTGGCGCGAACCGCCACCGAGCGACTATGATGAGGGCCCATCCCGTTCGGGGTGGGCCTTTTTTCATCGGTCAAGCTGGAGTTGCATGAAGATCCTGTTCGTGGGTGGGGGCAACATGGCCGGCGCCCTCATTGGCGGCCTGGTCCAGTGCGGCCGCGCCGCATCCGACTGCACGGTGGTGGAGATCGACGCGGAAGCGCGCCGCCGGCTCGTCGATACCTTCGGCGCGCGCGTTCTCGAGCGGCTGCCCGCACGGCTCGACGACCAGGATGTGGTCGTGCTGGCGGTCAAGCCGCAGCAGCTGCGTGAGGTCGCACGGGCCGTGGCCCCCACGATCGCGGGGCGGCTGGCGATCTCCATTGCCGCCGGCATCGGCACCAACGATCTGTCGCGCTGGCTGGGCGGGCACCAGCGCATCGTGCGGGTGATGCCCAACACGCCGGCGCTGGTGGGTGCCGGCGTCTCGGCGCTGTACGCCATGCCCGGGGTGGATGTGGCGGACCGCGAGCTGGCCGGGTCGATCCTGTCGGCGGTGGGCAAGACGCTGTGGGTCGAGGACGAGGCATTGATGGATACCGTGACGGCGGTATCGGGTAGCGGCCCGGCCTACGTGTTCTACTTCATCGAAGCGCTGATGCAGGCGGGGCAGCAAATGGGATTGACCGCCGCCCAGGCACGCCTGCTGGCCGTGGAGACCTTCTACGGCAGCGCCAGCCTGGCGCGTCAGAGCGAGGAGGCGCCGAGCGTGCTGCGCGCGCGCGTGACGTCCAAGGGCGGCACCACGGAGCGTGCCGTGCACACACTGGAAGCCGAGGGCGTGAGCGCGCGTGTGATCGAGGCGGTCAGGCAGGCCGCCGTACGCTCGCGCGAGCTCGGCGACGAGTTCGGACGCGACGGATAGACGGAACCGCGAATGCTCAACGAACTGCTTGTTTTCCTACTCAATACCTTCGTCGGACTGTTCATCCTGGCGCTGCTGCTGCGCTTCCTGCTGCAGGCCCTGCGTGCGCCGACGCGCAATCAGCTGTACGGCTTCCTCGCCGCCGTCACCGACTGGATCGTGATTCCGGCGCGGCGCGTGATACCGGGGCTGTGGCGCACCGATCTGTCCTCGCTGGTGCTGGCATGGCTTTTCAAGGTCATCCTCCTCGCGGCAACCTTTGCCCTGCGCGGCTTCGGCATCGGCGTGGGATCGCTGCTGATGCTCGGTATCATCGAAATCTTCAAGCTCTGCCTGTACATCCTGCTGGTGGCCGTCATCGTCCAGGCGGTGCTGACCTGGGTGGCGCCGCACAGTCCGGTCCTGCCTATGCTCAACAGCCTCACGCGTCCCTTCCTGAGCCCGTTCCAGCGCCGCATTCCGCCGGTGGGCAACGTCGATCTCTCGCCGATCTTTCTGCTGGTCGCCATCCAGATCGTTCTCTTCTTCGTGGCCTGGCTCACCGGTGGCCTGATCCGCGCCTGACCGGCGGGAGGCGGTGTGGCCGGCTGGTATCGTCTGGACGAGCGCAGGAACGCTCTTTGCATCGACGTCCACCTGCAGCCGAACGCGCGTTCCAGCGAGATCGCCGGGCTGCATGGGACCGCCCTGAAAGTCCGAGTCGCGGCGCCTCCGCTGGATCAGCGCGCCAATGCAGCGCTGATCGGGCTGCTGGCCGACCGCCTGGGCGTGGCGCCGTCGCGGCTGCGGATCGCGCGCGGCATGAAAGGCCGCAGCAAGACGGTGGAGGTGGGCGAACCCGATGACGAGGTGTTGCGGCGAGTTCAGGCGCTTCTAGCCTAGTTTCGTGCCGCGTTGTACACGCCGATCGTCTGCCCTGACGTCGCATGCACAATCAACTCCACGACCAGCTCGCGAGCTATCAGCGCTGGCGCGACGACGTGCGTGCCAGCATCGAGGCCTATCAGACCTGGCTCGACCGCAGCGGCCACGTCGACATCCAGCGCACGCTGCGCATCTACGATCTGCTCGAGAGTCTGCGCCGCGACCGCCTGGTGCTGGCCTTTCTCGCCGAGTTCTCGCGCGGCAAGACCGAGCTCATCAACGCCTTGTTCTTCGCCGGCTGCAAGCGGCGTCTGCTGCCCTCGGACGTGGGCCGCACCACCATGTGTCCGACCGAGATCTTCTTCGATCCGGCCGAAGAGCCCTATATCCGCCTGCTTCCGATCGAGACGCGCAAGCGCGAAGACAGCATTGCGGCGCTCAGGCAGCATCCGGTCGAGTGGGTGAAGATCAGGCTCGATCCGCAGTCCCACGAGGAGACGGCCAGGGCGATGGCCTGCCTGACGGAGACCAAGGCCGTGTCCGTCGACGAGGCGCGCGCGCTGGGTCTGCTGGACGAGGACGCCGCGCACGCGCACGGCGCGCGTGTCATGGTCCCGAGCTGGCGCCATGCGCTGATCAACTATCCGCATCCCTGGCTGCGCAGCGGCCTGGTGATCCTGGACACGCCGGGATTGAATGCGCTCGGCAGCGAGCCCGAGCTGACGCTCAAGACCATTCCCAGCGCGCATGCCATTGTATTTCTGCTCGCAGCCGACACCGGTGTCACGCGCTCCGACCTGGAGATCTGGCAGCGCCACGTGCACGGCCATCAGACGCGCCGCATCGCGGTGCTGAACAAGATCGACCTGCTGTGGGACGAGCTCAAGACGGCGGAACAGATCGATCAGGCGATCGCGCGCCAGGTCGATCAGACCGGCGAGGCGCTGGGACTGCCGCATGACTACGTGGCCGCCATCTCCGCGCAGAAGGCACTGGTCGCGCGTATCCGCGCCGACAGCGAACTGCTCGAGCGCAGCAACATCGCACAGCTGGAGCAGCTGCTGGCTACGCAGATCATGCCGGCCAGGCAGGAGATCGTGCGCGCTGCCGTCATAAAGGAGATGGCGCAGATGATCGACACCAGCCTGCACGAGGTGATGACGCAGCTCGCCGCGGTGCAGGTCGAGCTGCAGGAGCTGTCCACCCTGTCGGGAAGGAATCGCAATCTCGCCCGGACCATGCTGGCGCGTCTGGAGAAGGGCCGCGCCGCCTACCTGGAGCAGCTGGAGCGCTTCAAGGCGTCGTACGCCGTGGTGCTGAAGCAGGCGCACAGCCTCATGCAGGATCTTGACGAAGCCCATCTGGACGCAGTCTTTGCTGCCAGCCGTGCGAGCATCGAGGGCAGATGGACCACCGTGGGCCTCAACCGCAGCATGAACGATCTGTTCGACGCGTTCACCGGACAGGCCGACCGCGTGCTCGGCTTCGCGCTGCAGACGCGCGCATTCGTCGATCAGGTCTATATGGAGTTCCAGGAGCGTTTCGGCTCGCCGGGCCTGTCACCACCTGTGCTCGATCTCGACCGCCACGCGCTGGCCATGCAGCGGCTCAAGCAGACCACCGAGAAGTTCTGCCGTGATCCGCGCAACGTGATGACCGAGAAACACTTCCTGGTGCGGCGCTTCTACGCCGGACTGGTGAGCGAGGCGCGCCGCGTATTCCAGCAGGTGCGCGGCGATTTTCAGGCGTGGTCGCGCAACGCGCTCACACCGATCTCGACCTGTCTGAAGGAACATCAGGCCCTGCTCGAGCGGCGCGTGGACAACTTTCGCAGCCTGTCGGCCGATCTGTCGTCACTGCAGGAGCGCCTGCATCAGCTCGAGGCACAGAAGCTGGCGCTCGGCACCCAGGCCGAGGAGCTGCTGCGCCTCAAGGGCAAGATCCTGGGGCCACCAACGGGACATGCCGCGCCAGCGCTCGCGACGTGAGCGAATCCGCCGCGCGGTAGTTTCTCAGCGATCCGTCAGGCGTTCGCGCAAGACTGTCTTCAATACCTTGCCGTAATTGTTCTTCGGCAGTGTATCCACCGGCAGGTAGCGCCGGGGGCGCTTGAAGCGCGCGATATGTTCCAAGCATAGTGCATCGAGCGCGGCCACGTCCACTTCACAGCCCGGTCTGGGCACGACGAAAGCCACCACTTCCTCACCCCATTCGGCGTGCGGCGCGCCCACCACCGACACCTCGGCCACCGCATCGTGCCGCAGCAGCACCTCTTCGATCTCGCGCGGATAGATGTTGCTGCCGCCGCTGATGATCAGGTCCTTGCTGCGATCCTTCAGCGTCAGGAAGCCGTCCTCGTCCAATGCGCCGACGTCGCCGGTGTGCAGCCAGCCGTTGCGCAGCGCTGCTTCGGTCGCAGCCGCATCGCGCCAGTAGCCCTTCATCACCGTCTCCCCGCGCACCAGCACTTCGCCGGTCTCACCGGCCGGCAGCGCCCGATCCTGATCGTCGGCGACGCGCACCTCCACCACGCTGTGCGCGATGCCGACCGAGGCCAGGCGCTGGTCGTAGCGCGGATGGCGCGTGTCGGTGTGCCAGAAACGGTTCAGCGCGGTGATCGTCATCGGGCTCTCGCCCTGGCCGTAGATCTGCGCCAGACGCGGCCCCAGCACCTGCAGCGCCTGCTTGCAGTCGGCGAGGTACATCGGGCCGCCGCCGTAGACGATGGTGCGCAGATTGTCGACATCGGCATCGGCAGCCTCGGGCGTCTCCACCAGGCGCTTGACCATGGTCGGCGCGGCGAAGAAGCTGGTGCCCGGATAAGCGCGGATCAGCGCGTAGATCTCGGGCGGATCGAAGTGGGCGCTGGTCGGAATGACCTGCACCGCGCCGGCCGCGACGTTGGGCAGCATGTAGGCGCCGGAGCCGTGCGACATGGGGGCGGCATGCACGATGGCATCGCCGGGCGTGATGCGATCCACATCGACGAAGTAGCTGGTGGTCATCGCCAGCAGGTTGCGGTGCGTGAGCATCGCCCCCTTGGGGCGGCCGGTGGTGCCACTGGTGTAGAACAGCCAGGCGAGGTCATCGGGCGCACGGTCGAGCGGTGGTGCACTGCCGTCCTGGACCAGCAGGCCTTCGTAGCCGGGCTCGTCGACGCACACCAGGTTCTCCAGCGCAGGAAGCCGGGTGCGCAGCGGCGCGATGACGGCTTCCAGATCGGCAGTGACGAAGCACGTGTGCGCGCCGGAATGCTCGAGGATGTACTCGAACTCGCGCGCATGCAGCTTGGCATTGACCGGCACGATCACCAGGCCGGCGTGCCAGGCAGCGAAGACCAGCTCGACATACTGCGGACAGTTGCGCATGGCCAGCGCGACGCGATCGCCGGGGGCGAGTGCGAGACGGCGGCGCAGGCCGGTACTGAGCCGCGCCACGCGCTGCGCGAGTTGCCGATAGTCGAGCAGCGGACGAGTGCCGAGCGCGACCGCCGGCAGATCAGGGTAGGCGCGCGCGCTGCGCAGCAGGAGATGGACGAGGTTCATGGCGGGTTATGGTGGCAGTGCATTGCGTGCGGATGGTAACCCATGGGCGCGACTCCACCCTTTTCCGCGCCCATTTGCACCCATTTCTTTGACTCGAGCTGCCTCGCGACCGGGTGTTACTCAGAAATCTACTCTATGGGTAATGTGTTACCCATAAGCTCAGACTTGGTGTACCAAGATACCCAATGCCTCCCCCTCCCGCCATAAGTACTACCGCGGCCGGTCAAGATAGCCCCAGCTGCCAAGCCGGCGCGGCGTGCGATCTCTCGGCCGTGCAATGCCTCTTCGGGCGGCAGCAGTAGCAGGCCGAGCACGCGGCGACGGTACTCCGGGAATAATAGGGGCGGGAGAGAATGACGCATTTTCGGCGCTGATTGCTGCCTTTTTTGCATCACTCCGGGGCCTGATTCTTCAAGTGCAGCAGCCGATCGATCAGCGCATGCATGGCCGTGAAAGGCGCCTGCCCATCGTGCGCGTGGTGACCGGCATCGACCAGCGCAGTGGCACGTGCTGTAGCTTCAGCGAGTCTGTCCCGGGTTCCCGCCCAATGCCCATCCTGCCCTTTGGCATAGCCAGGCAGGTGCGCTTTCAGGCGCTGTAGAACCGCGTCTCGATGCAATGGAGCAAACACATCCTCGAAGTGCAGCAGCAGCCACAGCTCGAAGCACGGTACCGACACTACAGTGTCGAATGGCACCCGCAGCTTCTCGTCGTTGGTCATCCGCCCATCCAGCGATGCCGCCTTCTCGAGTGCCGTATGGTAGGTATGGTGATCGTCCCGGTCGAATACCGCGACGATCCGGTCGAAGGTTCGTGCCTCGATGCGCAGTGCGCGGTTGCCATGCCTAAAAAGTGCTTCGGCGTAGTTGACGACCTGCAGCGGTGCTGTGCCATACGCGGCTGGCTGTACCTGCACGTTCGCTGTCGGCAGTCGCAGCGATTGCCGGATCTCACCCAGATAGAGAGGTTCGGTCTTTGCGCCTTCGCACACGATGAGCAACCGGTCCGCCGGCTTGCGCTGGGCCGCCCGCCGGCGCAATTGGCGTGTGGCCTGTCGATGCTTCGGCTGGTTGTCCTTGCCCATCGCCGACCTACATCAGGAGGCGACAGTCGAAGTCG
>JAHCKU010000162.1 GCA_026125625.1 Burkholderiales bacterium
ACGAGGTCATTCAGGCTGGTGATGGGAAAATCGATCTTGGTGACGCCATCCCAGGGAAGGCTGCGTTTTTCTTCCTTCGCCACACCGTCGACCACCGCCACGGCGACGGTCTGTCCGTTCAGGTAGTTCTTGACGGTCGGAAAACCCCATGCGAACACGAACACCGTCAGGATCATCCAGGGAATCCACGCACGCACGATCATGCCAGTGGGATGCTGCGTGAACTTGCTCGTTGCCACGTCTGCCTGGCCGCTGTCTTTGTCATGGCCCTTGAGCGCGGTGGTACGCCAGATCTCCTTGGGCTTCCAGAATTTGAGAAACAGCGTCAAGCACGCCATCGACACGATGGCAGCGCCGACATCCACCAGCATCGGGCCGTGATAATTGGAGATCAGGAACTGCGGAATGGCGAAGGTTACGCCGGTTACCAGGATCGCCGGCCATACGCCTTTCACCCCGCGCCAGCCCGAGAATGCCCAGATCAGCCAGAACGGTACCAGCAGGGAGAAGAACGGGAGCTGACGGCCGATCATGGCCGACAGCGCCATCTCGTCCAGGCCCGTGACCTTGGCCAGCGTGATGACCGGGGTGCCGAGCGCACCATAGGCTACCGGTGCGGTATTGGCGATCAACGACAGGCCGGAAGCGGCGAGTGGAGAGAAGCCCAGGCCGATCAGGATGGCTCCGGTCACGGCTACCGGCGTACCGAACCCGGCCGCGCCTTCGAAGAAGGCACCGAATGCAAAAGCGATCAGCAGCAGCTGGATACGTCGGTCTTCGCTGACGTTGGCGATGCTGTCCTGCAGGATCTGGAAGTAACCTTTGTCCTTCGTCAGCTGATATAGAAAAATGATGTTCAGCACGATCCAGCCGATGGGCAGCAGGCCGAACAAACCACCGAGGAGGGCAGAGCCGCCAGCCATGCCGGCCGGCATGCCGAACACGAAGATGGCCACCGCCAGGGCGCTCAGCAGGCCGAGGATGGCGGCCCAATGGGCGGCCACATGGAAGAACGCCAGGCTGCCCAGGAGCACAACGACCGGGACTGCAGCCAGCACCGTGGACAACCAGGGGCTGAGCGGATAGTAGACCTGTTGCCAAACCATCGGTGGAGTCTCCTTGTTCGTTCTGGTATGCCGGGAATGCGGTGGCTGGCGCCTTGGCGAGCGCATTATAAAGTGCTATGCCGGCCGATGGCGGGGCTTTCCGCTCAGGCGCTTATAATTTTGTAATTGCGCGCTGACGCGCGTTTCGACATCACGAGGAGAGACAGGCATGCAGGATCGAGCACAACAGCGGAGCGGCGGACAGCTGCTGGTCGATGCCTTGTGCGTGCACGGCGTGGACAGGGCCTTCTGCGTACCCGGCGAAAGCTACCTTGCAGTCATCGATGCGCTGTACGACGTGCGCGATCGCATCGACCTCGTGGTCTGCCGACAGGAAGGCGGCGCCGCATTCATGGCCGAAGCCTACGGCAAGCTCACCGGCCGCCCGGGCATCTGCCTGGTGACGCGTGGACCGGGTGCCACCAACGCCAGCATCGGTGTGCATACGGCATATCAGGACTCCACGCCGATGATCCTGTTCATCGGTCAGATCGGCAGCGACGTGGTCGAGCGCGAAGCCTTTCAGGAGGTGGACTACCGGCGCATGTTCGGCCAGATGGCCAAGTGGGTCGCGCAGATCGATCGCGCCGACCGCGTCCACGAATACCTGAGCCACGCTTTCCATCTCGCCGTATCCGGGCGCCCTGGCCCGGTGGTGCTATCCCTGCCCGAAGACATGCTGATGGCACAGGCACCGAGCATCACGCCGCAGCCGTACCAGCGCGTGAAGCCTCATCCCGGACCCGAGCAGCTGGAAGTGCTGGCAGGCCTGCTCGCGCGCGCGCAGCGTCCGCTGCTGATGCTCGGCGGGGGGGATTGGACGGCGCCGGCCTGCGATGACATCCGCCTTTTTGCCGAGGCCTGGAAGCTGCCGGTGGCCTGCACGTTTCGCCGCCAGGATCTGCTCGACAATCGCCACGATCAGTACGTGGGGGAGATCGGCATTGCGACCGGAATGGAGCTGAAGCGGCGCGTGGCGGAAGCCGACCTGATCCTCGCCGTGGGGCCGCGCCTGGGCGAGATGACCACCAACGGCTATACGCTGTTCGGCATTCCGCGACTGCAGCAGCGCTTCGTGCACGTGCATCCGGGTGCCGAGGAGCTGGGGCGGGTATATCAGGCCGAACTGATGATCAATGCCGGCATGGTGGAGTTCGCGCGCGGCGCACGCGCCCTGGCGCCAGGGGCGGCGCCGCCATGGACGCAGTGGACGCGCACCCTGCGCAGCGAGTATCTGAAGACGCTGGAAACGGTGGTAGTGCCCGGCGCGGTGAACATGAGCGAGATCGTCGCCTGGCTTGGCAAGCACCTGCCGGCGGGGAGCATCATCACCAACGGCGCCGGAAACTTCTCCGGCTGGGTCCAGCGCTTCTACCAGTACACCGGATTCCGCACGCAACTGGCGCCGACCAACGGCGCGATGGGCTATGGCGTGCCGGCAGCAGTGGCGGCGAAGCTGGTGCATCCCGATCGGCCGGTGGTGTGTTTCTCTGGAGACGGTGATTTCCTGATGACCGGGCAGGAGCTGGCGACCGCCATGCAGTACGGCGCAGCAGTGGTGTTCGTGGTGGTCAACAATGGCATGTACGGCACCATTCGCATGCACCAGGAGCGCGAGTATCCTGCGCGCGTACACGGTACTGCGCTGCAGAATCCGGATTTCGTCGCGCTCGCGCGCGCCTACGGCGCACACGCCGAACTGGTGGAGCGCACCGATCAGTTCGCCGCTGCGTTCGAGCGCGCGGTTGAGTCCAAGCGTGCTGCGTTACTGGAGATACGCCTCGATCCGGAAGCCATCACTACGCGTACTACGCTGTCGGCGATTCGCAAGCAGGCGCAATCGAAATAGCAGAGCGGGCCTACTCGATCGTCACTTTCGCCTGCTCGATCACGCGTGCCCACTTGGCGATCTCCTCGCGCATGAACGTGCCCAGCTCGGCAGCCGTACCGGTTGCGGGCTGAAAACCCAGTTCGTGCAGGCGCTGCGCGATGCTGGGCTGTTCCATGATCTTGCGCACTTCCGCGTTCAGCCGTTGCGCCACGGCGGGCGGGGTTTTCGCCGGCGCGTATAGCGCATACCAGGAGATCACCTCGTATCCGGCCAGTCCGGCTTCCTGCATGGTCGGCACCTGTGCCAGCAGCGGCGTGCGCTTGACGAAGTCACCGCCAGCGCGATCAGCTTGTTCGCACGGATATGCGGCAACGCTGCTGGCGTCGAACATGATCTGCACCTGTCCGCCGAGCAGATCGGTGAGCGCCGGAGCGCTGCCTTTGTATGGCACGTGCACCAGCTGCACCGCAGCCAGGCGCTCGAACATCGCTGCAGACAGGTGCCGTGGAAAATTTCTGGTCCAAGGAAGTTAAAGGCGATGCTCGCAGGCTTGGCTTTCGCCAGGCGGATCAGATCCGCCACGGATCGCGCACCCAGGCCCGGATTGACAAGCCAGCACGTTATTGTAGGACCAGCAGCGTGATCGGTACGAAGTCACGCTGCGCATCGTAGGGCCGGTGGCTCGCATACAGGCTGGGCGCGATGCCGTGCGTGGAAATGGTCCCCAGCAGCAAGGTGTGGCCGTCGTCTGCTGCCTTTGCCGCCAGGGCAGCACCGATGGTGGCGGCGCAACTAACACATACTATAAAACGCGCAGAGAGCAGAGCAGGGCCTGACGATCACCGTCTGCCCCAGCGCCTTGATTAGTGGATCGGCGATCAGCCGCAACCGTGTCCACCCCGCCGCCGGGTGCGAACGGCGCGATGATCTTCACCGTCTTGAAGGATAGGTCTGGGCGATGGCGCTCTGCATCGCGCCGATGCAGGCAATGCAGAGGAGCAGGACATGGAGGCGTACGCGCATGGATCAGAACCCCACTGCCTGACCGTCGTCGCGTCGTGGCTCGGATGCCGCGACGTAACCGCCATCGATGCGATGGATGAGTTGCGCGCCGCCGAACTCCATGTTCCAGCGCTCGACCTGACGCACGCGATGGCCTTTCTCCGCCAGCCGCTCACTGTCTGCGCCGGCATGTGATGCTCGACGATCACACCGCCGTCGCCGGTGATCTTCCAGCGCGGGGCGTCGGCCGCCGCCTGTGGATTCTGCCCGTAGTCGGCCAGGCGGATGGTCATCTGCATGCCCCTGGCCTGCATGTCGCCACCCATGACGCCGAAACTCATCAGTGCCCGCCCGTCGCACGTGAGGAATGCCGATGATGGTATGGAACGGACGCTTGCGTGGTCCGACCTGATTCGGATGTCCAGCTCCAGGAAAGCCCGCGCCACGGTTCTGAAGGCTGATGCCGGTGCCGGGTACCACCACGCCGGAACCGAACCCCATGTAGCTGGATTGATGCTGAAACCATCATGCCACTGGCGTCGGCAGCGGTCAGATAGACCGTGCCCGAATGCGGCGGTACGCCAGGTCCGGAACGCCTGCGCGCGCTCGGTGATCGATTGCGGCGCTGCACGCTGCTGCAAGTAGCCTGGATCGAGCATGAGATCAGCCGCGCTCACATGCATGGCACGCGCATCGGCGACATGGCGATAGACGTCCGCGAAGGCGAGTTTCATCGCCTCGATCTGCAGATGCAGGGCGTCGGCCGATTCCGGCGCGAGGCCGGTGAGGTCGAAATGCGCGAGGATGCCGAGCGTCATCAGTGCCGCGATACCCTGGCCATTGGGAGGAATCTCGTGCAGCCGCAGATGACGATAGTGCTGCGCCGCCGGCTCCACCCAGTCTGGTGCATGGGCCGCCAGATCTTCCTGCGTCATTGCACCGCCCTGTGCATGGCTGGCGGCGGCAATGCGCTCGGCCAGCGCCCCGCGGTAGAACGCCTCGCCGCGACTGTCCGCGATCATGCGCAGCGTATGCGCCTGATCGGGGAAGCGGAACATTTCGCCGGCCTGCGGTGCGTGCCCGCCGGGCATGAATGCTGCGGCAAAGCCCGGCTGCCCGGCGAGGCGCTCGATCTGCCCGCCCCACTGGCGCGCGATCGTCGGCGACACGAGGAAGCCACGCTCGGCATATTCGATGGCAGGCACAAACAACTCGGCGAACGGCAGCTTGCCGAAGCGCTCCGAGATTGCCGCCCATGCAGACACCACACCCGGCACGGTGACTGCGTCCCAGCCGGCGATGGGCATGCTGCCGAGCCCCGAGAAGCGTTCCGGTGTCCACGCCGCCGGCGAGTGACCCGAGGCGTTCAATCCATGCAGGTGGTTGCCGTCCCACAGCAGCGCGAAGGCGTCAGAGCCGATGCCGTTCATCACCGGCTCGACCACGGTCAGGGTGATGGCGGTGGCAACGATGGCATCGGCCGCGTTGCCGCCACGCAGCAGCATGCGCAGGCCTGCCTGTGCCGCCAGCGGCTGCGAGGTGGCGACCACGTTTGCTGCCAGCACCGGCATGCGTTGCGAGGCATACGGAAAATCCCAATGAAAGTACGTCATGTTCAGGATTCCTGGAATGCCTGTTCGCGCGTGCGACGCACCGTGGGCAGCACCACGATGAGCAGCAGCACGGCAGCGATCAACAACATGCTCATGCTCAGCGGGCGGGTGACGAATACGGTCGGATCGCCACGCGAGATGGTCATGGCCTTGCGTAGATTTTCTTCGAGCATGGGCCCGAGCACGAAGCCCAATATGAGCGGTGCCGGCTCGCACTTCAGCTTGATGAAGATATAGCCGAGCAGACCGAAGAGCACAGCCAGGCCGACGTCGAACACCGAGTTGTTGAGGCTGTAGATGCCGATGCAGCACAGCACCATGATGGCGGGATAGAGCAGGCGGTAAGGCACCGACAGCAGTTTGACCCAGATGCCGATCATCGGCAGATTGAGGATGACCAGCAGCAGATTGCCGACCCACATGCTGGCGATCATTCCCCAGAATAGCTCCGGGCGCTCCTGCATCACCTGCGGTCCCGGCTGGATGCCGTGAATGATCATGGCGCCGACCATCAGTGCCATCACGGCGTTGGATGGAATGCCCAGCGTCAGCAGCGGGATGAAGGAGGTCTGCGCGCCGGCGTTGTTGGCCGATTCCGGACCGGCTACGCCTTCGATCGCGCCCTTGCCGAAGCGAGAAGGATCACGCGCCACCTTCTTCTCGATCATGTACGAGGCGAATGCACCGAGCATCGCACCACCGCCGGGAAGGATGCCGAGCACCGAGCCGATGCCGGTACCGCGCAGCACCGCTTTCCAAGCCAGCCGGAAATCCTCGCGGGTCGGCCACAGCCCGCGAATGTTGGAGGTGAAGACCTCGCGAATCCCGCCGCCGCTGCTGCGTTCGAGATTGGCAATGATCTCGCCGAAGGCAAAGATGCCCATGGCGACCACCACGAAGTCGATGCCGTCGGTCAGCTGCGGCAGGCCGAAGGTGTAGCGCATACGGCCGACTTCGGGATCGGCGCCCACCATGCCGAGCAGGATGCCAAGCACGATCATGGTCACCGCCTTCAACAGCGATCCATGCGCGAGCGTGACGGCTGCAATCAGCCCCAGGACCATCAGCGAGAAGCGTTCGGCTGGACCGAACTTGAATGCCAGCTCGGCCAGCGGTGGCGCGAGCGTGGCGAGAATGAGCGTGGCCACGCAGCCGGCGAAGAACGATCCGAGCGCAGCGATTGCCAGCGCCGCACCGGCACGCCCCTGGCGCGCCATCTGGTAGCCGTCGAGACAGGTCACCACGGAGGACGCTTCACCAGGCAGGTTCACCAGAATGGAGGTAGTGGAGCCGCCGTATTGCGCGCCGTAGTAGATACCGGCAAGCATGATCAGCGCAGAGGCTGGTTCGAAGTGGAAGGTGATCGGCAGCAGCATGGCAATGGTCGCCACCGGTCCGATGCCCGGCAGCACACCGACCAGCGTGCCGAGCGCAACCCCCAGAAAGCAGAATGCGACGTTCGCCCATGTGAGGGCGACCGCAAAGCCGGTGGCGAGATTGGCGAACAGATCCATGGGTTATATCGGCCAGATCTTGAACGGCAGGCTCAGCGCGTAGGTGAACAATCCGACGGCAAGTCCCACCATGATCGCAGTCAGCGTA
>JAHCKU010000163.1 GCA_026125625.1 Burkholderiales bacterium
CTCGGCTGGGTGGTACTTGGGTTACCTTAGCGCACGACTAGTCTCGCTCTTGTCTTACAACCTGACCCCAGGTGGCTTTCGTCTTGCCATACGGGCAGTCGGTGTCCGGTATTGGCAAGTTCGAATTCAAGATCAAACGTCTTCTCTGAGTATAGCTATGGCTAAGTCTTTGGGCCGTAAGCGACAATTGGTTGTCTGCGTGAAGAACGATGGGTACGAAGTATCTCTGGAGCTTCGGAAGATTTACGTATCAATCGAGGACGAGAGCGCGAAGGTTCATCGAATGGTCCGCGTCATCGACGAGTCGGGTGACGACTATCTCTACCCGCAAAAGTTGTTCATGCCAATCAATCTTCCGCAACCCGTCCAACGTGCCGTACTCACCGCGGCATAACCCCCGTGTGAACTAGACCGCCCGCCAGCGATGCGGGCAGATACCCTTGTCGCTGCGCCCCTCCGCGGCCACTTACCTCAAACGTCGGGCATCATAGCCCGCGCGTTCTCGACGCATCTCCTATATCCAATTCACATCGAATACTCTACCGGAGTGCTAACACCCGCCGGATCGCGCTCTTGATCACCCCACACGGCCCACTGAAGATGCCCGCTCGCTCCTGGGGACTCTGGGCCTTCCCGCTTTTCTACCTGGGGTGGGCGTTCCTGTTCTGGATCCCGATCCTTGGGTCCGAGGCATCGGTCTGGTCGCTCCCCAACGTATTCTTTTTTCTTGCCGGAGGTGCGAGCCCCCTGCTCGCGGGCATCACGTTGGCAGCACTTGCGGGCGGCAAGCAGCGCCTTTGCGAACTGGGATGGCGATTGATCGACGTGCGTCGTATCAGTCTCCGCTGGCTGGCGATCATCCTTCTTTTCTGGCCGGCGTTCGACCTGTTCATGGCGGGTGCAGCGGTCGTGCTCGGCATAACGGATCGACCTCTGGGAATCGTCTGGGATGTACTGACCACACCTCGGACACTCGCGTTCATGTTGCTGCTGTCGTTCGTCTTTCCGGCTGTCGAAGAGGTAGGTCTTCGCGGCTACTGGTTCGACGAGCTGCAGGAGCGGTTCGGGCCGACCATTGCCAGCCTCATCAACGGGGGCACATGGGCGATCTGGCACGCGCCCTTTGTCTGGTTCCCGGGGTACTACGCGAGCACGACATTTCACCCGGAGCTTTGGTGGTGGCTGCCTTCCATTGTTCTGCAAACATTGCTGATTGTCTGGGTGTACAGGGGAACAGACCGAAGCATCCTGGCGGCACTCTTGTTTCACGGAATGATGAACTTCACCGGCGAGTTCCTGGGCCTCGCCCCGGAGATGTTCCCCTTCATGCTCGCAGGAAACGCGCTCGCAGCAGCCGTTCTCATACTGAGCTGGCGACGATCGCGCTGCGGCGCCTGACTCACGCATTGCGGAGCCATGGGCCGAGTGGGACAATCTCGCCGGACTCAGGCAGCTTGGTTATAGGGCGGTCCAACTCTTCGCATGAAGGCCCTCATGTCATTCAGATCTCCTTCTCTGACAGCCGTCATCTATGCCAAAGACCTTCAGCGCCTGGCCATCTTCTACGAACAGGCGCTGTCGCTGTCCAGAGCAGAAGAGGGATCAGGATTTGTCCTGTTGGCTTCTGAAGGCCTTGAACTGAGTGTCGTCCAGATACCTCAAGCAATCGCAAACTCCATCAAGATTGCTCAGCCGCCGGAGATTCGCGAAGACACACCGATCAAGCTGTCTTTCCGGGTATCTGACATCGAGCGTGTGAGGTCCACGATCCAACGCCTGGGCGGTGGCCTGAAAGAACAAGAGGCTGCCTGGTCATGGCGCGGTGCGAAGCACCTGGATGGCTGGGATCCAGAGGGCAACGTCATTCAGCTACAGCAAGGCACAACCACCCCATGCTTCGCGTCGGTCTGATCTCTGACACGCATGGTCTCCTCCGACCTGAAGCGGAGGCGTTCCTGAAAGGCTCCGACTTCATCATCCACGCGGGCGACATAGGCGAACCCGACATCCTGCAACGCCTGGGCGTGATCGCACCGGTCACCGCAGTGCGCGGCAACAACGACCATGGATCCTGGGCGGAAGCCCTCGGGGAAACAGAGTTCCTGCAGGTCGGTGACCTCTGGCTCTATGTGCTACACGATCTGGCCGAGCTCGATATCGATCCTCGAGGTGCTGGCGTGCGCATCGTCGTCGCCGGGCACTCGCACAAGCCTTTGATCGAGGAACGCGACGGCGTCATGTACGTCAATCCTGGAAGCGCAGGTCCACGCCGCTTCCGGCTGCCTATTGCAGTAGGCGAGCTGTTGATACAAGGGCAGCAAGCTTCTGCTCGTACGGTTGCGCTCGACCAGCCGCCAACGCCCGGCCCTGAAGGCAGCGCGACCAGGAAGTTGCGCGGGTCTCCGGACGTGTTGTAGATGTTGAAGCCGCTGACCCGCCCAAAGCACTTCGGCCAACGGTTTGCTAATCTGTTCAAGTAGATCGCGTTCGATCGGGGATGCAGATGAATATCCTGCCGCTCACACAAGACAACTTCGACGCTACTGTTGCCCAGTCGCGCTGGCTGGTCGTCGAGTTTTCCAGTGACGTCGAAGGTTTTTCCGATCGTGCTTCAAAGGTCATCGACGCGAACGAGGTGCAGTGGGGTCATGTGGATATGCGAATCCAGGCCCCACTGGCTGCGAGCTTCGGCATCCAGACCGATGTCGCTTTGCTCATCTTTCGTGAGCAGATAGTCCTGTACCTCGAAGGTGGAGAACACGATCCTGCCCGGATTGGCGATCTCCTCGAAAGGATCTCCTCGCTCGATATGCAGTGGATCAAGGCGGAAATCGAGGAAGAAAAACAGGCCGAGCTGGCGTTGCGGATGCGCAGGGTTTGTCCAACGGCGCGGCGTGGATCAATAGGTGGCTGACAGCAAGGAGGCGCAATCGCTTCTTACCATCTGCAGGCGCTTGGTCGGCAGGCCGGGTGAGCCAATGACGGTCATACCATGAGCAGAGGCGCGTTGTTCGCGGTATGGGTGGTGATCGCCTGGATCGCTCCGGCGGCGATCGCGGGCGCCCTGGGCTGGAAGGGCATCTGGGGATCGGGCAGTGCGTTCGCCGACTATCTGATTCCCATCCCGGTCGCGGGTGGCGTGTTCCATGTGCCCTCGCTCGTTCTCGTTTCCCTCATCGTCTTCACACAACCCTGGTACGGGCGGCTGGGCGGATACGTGCGCGGCCTCCTGCTTGCCGGTGCGCTGGTTGGCATCGCTATGCTGCTCGACCTCGACAAGCTGCAGCTTGCGGCGACGACGGACGGAGGGGACAGCAGGTTCTGGCAGCAGCAGCCTCTGGGTCTGTTCATCCTGACCGACTGCGTGATCGCGCAGTTCTTCATCGGCGCGCTGGAGGGCCGCTGGCCGGAAGGTGCAAAGGAATGGGCTGTGTCGCTGCTCCTTGCGCTGGCCGTGCCAAGCTTCTACGCCACGACCGCGCTGAAAACCGATCCGCGCCAGAATGACCCCTTCGTCTACGCCGGCTCGCACGATGGCTACCAGCGTGGGGACGAG
Source organism: Burkholderiales bacterium (assembly GCA_026125625.1). GTDB lineage: Bacteria > Pseudomonadota > Gammaproteobacteria > Burkholderiales > SHXO01 > SHXO01. The sequence goes on from JAHCKU010000163.1 coordinate 3,557, forward strand.
CTGGTGTTCTATTACTCGAAGCTTTCCACTGGCTCGGACGCATTCAGGCAGAATGCCCCGAAGGTGCTCTCGCGGCACGATCCGCGGATGAACATGAACTCCGAGGACATCGCAGTCCACTTCTTCGACAGTCTTGCCGCCGCACAGTCGCAGCGCGTGAGCAACGCGGATTACACGGTCTGCCTCTACCAGGACGGCACGCCGACGAGCTGGAATCCCGGCAGCTTCGACTGCTTCACGGACCATGAGAGCTTCTCGGAGCGCTTCACGAAAGCCCATGCCGCGCAGGACATGAGTCTTCCCCGGGACGTGCGCGATTATCTTGCTCGCCGCGACGCCTGCGACGGTCGCAAGCTGCTGGTGCCTATCCCCGGCATCCATATGGACAACATGGAAGTGCGCGCCTGCGACCCGCAGCGCACGGAACGAGCGCGCGAGGAGTTGCTGAAGAAGTTCGAAGACGACGAGAACGTGCTCGCCGCGCTACAGTGATCTTCTTCCCTGCGCATCCCCGCGACAATGTCTGCTCAACTTCCAGGGAAACTCTGCACGAGTATCCCGTGCGCGTTGCCGGTTACTGCAACCGGTTGGCGTCATGAAACTTCCACCTGCACCGGGTCGCCGATCCGCACCCGACCGCCCTGCACGATGAGGCCGTAGACGCCGACATTCTGGTCGGCTTCCTTCACCACGGTGCGCAGCACCGACTTGTCGGCCGGGAAGGAAGGTTGGGCGCGCGTCACCGCGCCACAGCGCGGCGTGCCGCCTGCACACTCCACTTGCGCACTGCCGATCGTCACGCGCTTGCCGACCCAGCTCTGCTCTATCAGCCCCTCGGTGCCCGGCTCGACCTCGATCACGAAATTCGGCCGGAAGCGACGCAGGTCCCAGTCCGCGCCGGGGTTCTTCGACTTCAGAAAAGCCAGGGTCGAGGTCGTCACGAAATGCAGGGGCGTCACCAGAAAGAACGTGCCGGGGATCGAAACGAAATCGATGAGCGGCGGCGGTATCTTGCTGAAATCCGGCAGCGGCTCGCCGGGTTCGCGGATGAAGGTCGCCTTGAGCTCGTCGAGCCAGGTGTGGTCGTCGATCTTGTGCCGCCGGTAGAAATCGAGCTCGGAGTCGGGGCGGATCGCCTCCAGCGTGGACGCATATCCGGTGAGCGTCGACAGTTTTTCGTGTATCGCCGGATCGTCGCTGCCGAGCACCGCACCATCGGGAAAAGTGACGTCCACCTGGTCACTGTCACTGCGTAGCCGCGCCACACAGAGCAGGAGTTCGGGGCGGAACTTGCAGCTCTGGATTTCCTTGCGCGCGGTGTCGCGCAATGCCCAGGTGCGATCGCCGGTCAGTCCCTTTTCGCCAAGCGCACTTTCTTCCATGCGCTCGCCGGCCATGCCCTTGACCGGATAGCGCCAGATCTCCCGTATCCTTCCCACTGTTTGCATCGGTTTTCCTCCACGCTGACCGTGAACTGTGCCGGTGTTCGTTGCCTGCGTCAACGCGATGGCGAAAATCCGATTCGCGTGCCGGGGCAATCCTCTGGCACAATCGTCGCGGCAACGGTGTGATCGCACTGCTCGTGCGAACGAGGCCGTGAACAACCAACCACAACAGACAACGGGTGGAGAAGACAACAATGGATAAGCAGGACAACTGCATCACACAGGCTACAGCCGTGGATACCGTGGCCGGTACCGACAGGCGTAGCTTCCTCAAGGCGACGATGGCCGTGACCGGGGGCGCTATGCTGGGCGCCCCGTACATCGGGCGCGCGGCCGACGCCCGCACCATCCACGTCGCCAGCATGTTCGACGTGACTGGAGGCCTGAGCATCTATGGCGAGCCGGAAATGAACGTCTCGCGCATGACCATCGACCACATCAACAAGTCGGGCGGCGTGCTGGGCCGCCAGCTCAAGCTGCACGAATACGACACGCAGTCGAAAATCGAGCTGTACTCGCGCTATGCGCAGGAGATCGGCGCGAACGACGACATCGCCATCGTGGTCGGCTGCATCACCGGCGCCTCGCGCGAGGCCGCCCGACCGATCCTCAGCAGGAACAACAAGCTGCTCTTTTTCCCGAGTGTCGACGAAGGCGGCGAGTGCGACAAGTTCACCTTCATGCAGGGCTCGGACTGCCTGCAGATGGAAAGCCCGCTGGTGACCTGGGCGGTGAAGAACGCAGGCAAGACGTTCTATGTCGTGGCCGCCGATTACATCTACGGGCACGTCGCCACCGCGTGGACGAAGTCGCTGGTCCAGCAGGCCGGAGGCTCCGTCGTCGGCACGGAATTCATCCCGCTCGACGTATCCGACTTCGGTGCGACGATTCGCAAGATCCAGACCGCCAAGCCGGCCGTCATCATGTCCAACCTCGTCGGCGGCAACCACATGGCGTTCTATCGCCAGTTCGCGGCGGCCGGCCTGAACCGCTCGATCCGTATCGTTTCGCCCTCGTTCGGCCTGGGCAACGAGCAGCAGGTGCTCTCCACCGAAGAAACCAAGGGCATCGTCGTCGCCTATTCGTATTTCGAGTCGCTCGACAACGCCGAGAACAAGGCATTCGTGGCCGCCTATCGCAAAGCGTATCCCAAAGCCGGCCCGCTGATGGACCTGCCGGCCCAGGTCTGGAACGGCTGGCACCAGTGGAAGGCGGCGGTGGAGAAGGCCGGCAGTACGCAGATCGACAAGGTGGTCGCTGCCATGGAATCGGGCATTCCGTTCCAGGGTCCGAGCGGGCGCATCGTCATGGACGGCCCGTCCCATCGCAATATCCAGGACATCAACCTCGCCACGGTCAATGACAAGCGCGAGTTCCAGATCCTCGAGACCTATCGGCAGGTGGCACCGAGCAGACAGGTAGTGGGCGCCGAGTCCTGCGACCTGACCGGCAAGGACAAGAACTCGCACCGCATGATCATGCCGAAGATATAGTTCGCGGACGCGCGAACCATGTCTGATATGGATGCCATCGCCGTCATCGCCTTGTCGGTGCTGACGAGCGGTGCCATCCTGTTGCTGAGCTCCATCGGCCTTGCGGTGGTCTTCGGCCTCATGCGCATCGTCAACATGGCGCATGGCGAGTTCCTGATGATCGGGGCGTTCACGACCACCGTGCTGGCCAGGGATGCCGGTCTGCCGGTATGGCTTGCGATCCTGTGCGCCCCGGTCGGATGCGCCGCACTCGGTGCCCTCGTCGAGTTGCTGTTCATCCGGCCGCTGTACGGTCGGCGTCTGGTCGAGACGTTGCTCGCGACCTTCGGCCTGAGCCTGATCCTCTACCAGGTCGCGATCAACATCTTCGGCCAGTCCTCTCCCGGCATCGGCGCACCCGGCGGCTTCATCGAGATCGGACGCTATTCGGTGTCGCTCTACTCGCTGTTCCTGCCCGTGGCGGGCCTCGCCCTCACGGTCCTGCTCTACCTGCTGTTCACACGCACGCGATACGGCCTGCTGGCGCGGGCAGCGGTGCAGAATCCGGACATGGCAGCGGTGCTCGGCGTCAACGTGCGCGCTGTGAACCTGGCTACGTTCGTGCTGGGCTGCGCGCTGGCCGGCCTGGGAGGTGGCCTGCTCTCGCCCATGGTCGCCG
>JAHCKU010000164.1 GCA_026125625.1 Burkholderiales bacterium
TCTATTCCCCGCAGCGCTGCCGTTTGGGTCTTCACCACTGGTCTGAACGGTTTCTCGATGATGGAATCGCCCAGCACGCGGCGCACCTCGTTCACCATCATGACGGGTATGTCCGATTCGCTGGTGGCAACCTGGCTGAGACCGCGCGTCCACTTGGCAAGGTTGCTCATGAACTCGAGTTGAGGCGCATCGCCGATTGCCACCGTGGACAAGGTGATCTGCTCCTGCGCCAGGAGCGCGGTCATCTCGACGAAGTCCTGCGGCACAGGCTCGGTGGGGCCTGCTGCGGTAACTCTCGTCTCCACCCCCGGATCGGTACGCGCCCGCGCGATGGGCACGGTGTCGCCATCGGACAGCAGGATCACGTGCTTGATCTTGGCAGGGGAGCCTCGCAGCAGGTTGCGCACGTGCCACAGCGCCGTGAATACATTGGTCTGACCGCTCGCGGACATCCTGCCGATGGACGTCGCGCTGCGGTCCTTGTCGTCGATCCTGCCCAGCGGCACCACGTCGTGCGGCTTGGCGTCGAACGCGACCACCGCCAGGCGGTGATGGGGAGCCAGCATCTCCATGGTCGATAAAGCCGCGGTTTTGGCGAATTCGAGCTTGAGCCCCTGCATGCTCGACGAGCGGTCGATCAGCAGCACCAGATCCAGTTCACCCCGCTCGCGCGGCTCCTCGAATCGAACCGGCAGCATCGCTTCGATACGACCGCCAGCAAACCCCTCTCGTCCATACGTGCTGTCCCCGGCAGCAAAGATCAGCCCGCCGCCTTCGCGCACGAATCGCTCCAGGCGGCGCGTCAATGCCGGACCGATGCTGGCGGCAGGCAGATCGCTGAGGATCACTGCGTCGTGCACATCGAGCCATTGCGGCGTACGTGCTACCTGGCCGGGATCGGCGACGGTCACCTCGATTCCTTCTCTGCGCAACGCCGCGCTCAAGTAGCCAGCATCCTCCCGGGACCGCTCCAGGTAAAGCACGCGGGCTCTCGGCTGCACCCGCACCAGCTTCTTCAGGGTATCGTTCTCCGGGACCTGGTCTCCTGCTGCCAGCAGGTGCGCCTCCACCCTGTGCATGCCCGGCTGTCGGAAGCGCGTCTCGACCGTCCATTCGTTCATTCCGGGCGACAGCGTCACCGCTCGCGACGGCAGCGGCTCGTCGGCCACGCGCAGCTGAAGGCGCGCAGACGTATGCATTCGCGAGAACGCACGCACTCTGAGCATCAGCGGTTCGCGCGCACGGACACGCGGACCCAGCTCCACTGTTTCCACCCATGCATCGGTGGTGACGGATACCGGAGCGGGGATCGTGAACACCCTCACCTTCTCCGCCCGCAGACGGGCCAGCGCACGCCATACGTCTCCTCGCGTCTGATTGCCGTCACTGAACAGGACCAGACGCTTCACGTGACCGGCGGCCGGAAGGGACCGCGCCACGTCCAACGCCTCCTCGAGATTGGTCGCGCCCTGGTGGATCGCACCATTCCCGGCTGCCGTCTCATCCAGCGTTACTGCCATGCCGGGCACTTCGTCGAGCGAATCGGCGACTTGCGCGTGCGCCCCGAAGACCACGTAGTGAGCTCCGGCGGGCCGCCCTTCGAGATTGGCAGCACGGATCCATTCCAGAGCGGTGTCGATGAACGCCGAAGAGATGCTGCGCGAAACGTCGAGGACATAGACGATCGACACCGCGCGCGTCCCGACCGTCAGGATCGGTTGCATCAGCGCGAGTGTGAGCAGGCTGAAGGCAACGGCGCGTAACCAGGCGGCGAGCGCGATCTGCTCGCGCCTCAGACCCTGTGCACGCCACCTTGCAGCCAGGACGATGAATGCAACGCCGGCGAGCAGCCATAGCGGCCAGAGATACAAGACCTTCCATTCCATGCCTTGCATGCTCAGACCGTCACGCGCCGGGTATAGCCGAACCACTCCAGCAGCAACAGGAACAGCGCAAACCCCAGGAGCCATGCGGGTTGGAGCGACCAGGCCGAGGCGGTGCGAGCCCTGTCTTCTTCCTGAGGTCGTGCATCATCGGCGAACGTGGTCCGATTGATGGCCGACAGCGCTTCACTGCGTGGCCCGGTGACGATCTGCAGCTCGCCTTGCCGATTTCTGGAGGTGAAAACGTCCGACGCCGAGGCCACGAATCCCGTGCCACCGGTGGTGGCAAAGGTGTCGAGCCGGCGTCCATTGCGGTCGTAGACCTCGGCCTCGCGCAGCGTGACTTCGATGGCACCGGCTTCACGCCGCAGCGGCACGTTCGATGCGGCGATCCAGTCCAGCGCAGCCGCGAGAAAAACAGGGAAGCCCGCCTGCAGTGCGAGATTGGACTCCCGCAGAGCGAAGCCGGCGTGTATCGCGCGCGGCGAACCCTCTTTGGCCGAGATCAGTGCCCCCTCTTCGCGTGCATACCCCAGCACAACCGCTGCCGCTGCGCCGCCCGAAGGCAGGCTGCCCAGAGTCGCGCGTTCGACCCGAAGTTCGTCCCAGGCGATGGGCCGCGCGAACGCGAACGTCTCATCCCAGCGGGTGATGACCGGCCGCTTCACCGGCTTCATTGCCTCAGATAGCCAGGAGGCCGGAGCCGATGCGAACACCAGCGCACCTCCAGCCGGCGCCTGCGTCGGTGTGAAGCGATCGAACACGTAAGCGTCGAATTCAGCGGACTCGCGGTACGCCGCCGGCGCAACGACGGTCAACTGCACACCGGCCAGCAGCCCGAGCGCTGCTTCCAGCTCGGCGCTACCCGGAGTGACGAGCAGCACGCGCGTGCGGGTGTGCGTGGGCGTCACGGCATAGGCCATGTCATCCAGCGCAAAAGCATCGCCGTCCATGACGGCAGTCGCGCGCAATACGCTGCCGCGAAAAGCCGAAACGTCGAAGAACTGGTTGCTGGATTCTCCCGGACCGATCTCGAGCACACGCCGTATTCCGAACTCCGCACCATCGAGTACCAGGGTGATGCGTCTGGCCGACGCGGATGCATTGAAGACACGGACGAATGCCTCGTGCTGCGTCGGTGCGTGCGGCATGGCACGCACGTCGAAGGCGGTGATGGCAGCGTTGTCGGCGGGTTCGAACACCGATTGTGTTCGCACTGGCGGATCACGCAGCACCTGTCCGGCCTGAAAATCGGCGACTCCGTCGGTGAGCAGATAGGCCAGTGTGCCCGGCTCTCGCGGCAGTACAGGCATGCGAGCCTCGCCGACCGCCGTCGGTGTCAGCGCCTCCAGCACGGTCAGCGCCGCGGCAGCGCCGATGAATTGTCCGGCGCTGCGCTGCCCCATCGTGTCCAGCACCAGAAATTCGCGGGCCGGACCGGCATCCTTCATCAGGAGGGCTGCACGATGCACGGCATGTTCCCAGCGCGTGGCACCGCCCGTGGTTCGCGCTGCCATCGATGGCGAATTGTCCAGAACCAGAACCAGGCGCCGCACATCGTTGTCGGCATGGGTCGCTTCCGGTCTGGTGAGGGCGAGGGCAATGCTGAGCCCGATCAGCAAAGCCAGCAGCAATGACAGCAACCAGCGCCATCGCTGAAATCGCAGTGCATGCGTTGCGGCGATCTTGCTCCACAGAAGCGTCGAGCTCACGGCCAGCCTGGCTGGCCGCGCCCGCAGCAGGTACAGCAGCATGATCGAGACTGCGACGCCGATCAGAAGAGCCCAGGCTGCCAAGGGCGGGTAGGCTGCAAAGCGCACGGATCAGTCTTCCTCCTGGGTCAGCTTCAGGAAGTAGTCCTTGACGACTTCCCGGTAGATGAGAGGCACGTCCTCCCTCGCCACTGCACCTGCCGCTGCATACCGTCCGCTCGGTGTCACCGTCTCGTAAGCAAGCCCGGAAAGCTGCTCCGAGGTGGGTGCATAAACCCGATCCTGTATGCCGGCGCTATCCGGCTGCCCTGCAGCCTCGATGCGGACACGCTCGAGCTGGGTGCGCAAGCGCATGGTTCGCTCCCCGAGAAGCGGTAGAGACTGTGTATCCTCATCCAGGCTTGCACGCGCGGTGCCACGGGCGTCGCCGGCTTCACCGCTGGCCACGCCTTCCTCGCCCCCGGCCGACTTGGCGTCCGCGGAGGCATCGCCCTCAGAAGATGAAGATCCAGCGAAAGAATCCGCGCCGGGACGCGCACCATCACGCTCACCGTCGATCGGCATGGCGCCATCGCCCGATGGGCCGGTTCCCGCACTGGACGGTGGCTGCTCCGCGGTGGGCGATGACGGGGCCATCTGCGTTTGCTCGGACAGCGCCTGAGCCATGGCAACGGCCCGCGCGATATCGGCACCCTTCACTTCGATCAGAGCCTGCGGCGGAGGACGTACACGATCGGCCTCATCCGGCGGCACAACGATGGCTGGCCTGTGATCCTCCCCGATTGTCGGATCGTCGGACGCCGCGCGCGTGGCCGGTTGAGCAGCCGGCATTCCATGCTGCAGTTGTTTCAACAGCTCGGCGACCAGACCGGCATCGCGCGATCGTATCGCTGCGACAAGCGCGTCACTATCAGCATGATCACCCATGTGCCGTACCGCCTGCTCCAGCTCCGCCCATTCATGCTCGAGATTGAACCGCGGCATAGTCTGCACCGGGGATTTCGCGAGTGTGGATGCAGATGATGAAGTATCGATCGCATGCGTCGACGCCGTGGGCGAATCGAATTGCCTGGGAGCCAGTGGCAGCACCACCGCTGCGAGCAGGAATGCGGCAGCCACGGCTGCACTGGCAGGAACTGAGATCGGCACCACTCGAGCCGGGTCGAGCTGCCGTCCCGTGTCGCGTGCGCGTTCGATCTGCATCCTCGCCATGGGAGCGCCTGCCTTCTGGCCAAGCAGCCAGTGCGCGGTCTTCAACTCGTCGGCGAGCTGCGCCCGGGAGTCGATGAGACCAGCGGTGCGTGCCAGCGAATAGCCGGGAAGGGCGCGTCCCAGGTGGATTGCGGCGGCGATGCACGACACCACGATCGACAGGGCGGTGAGACTCTCGACCACCGGTGTCGCGGAAACGAATGCCTGGAGAAGACGATGGGCAAGCAACGCGCCGCACAGCCAGCATGCGGCAAAGGAAAGCTCACGTACCAGCCGGGCCAGCCGCAATCTCCGTCTGCATCGGACAAGCAGATCGAACAGGACGTCGCGCTCCAGGCCAGCATGATTGCTCTGCCCGAAAAAGAAAGGCCCGCCGGCCGGCGGGCCTTGATTCGATTTCACGGCCGAACGCTTACCCGGCCGTGTCCAATCACTTCAGCAGTCATCGCGAAGCCGCTTGCTTCTCGGCCTCCAGGTCTTGCTTCAGCACGCGTGCACGGCTGGCGATATAGGCGCGCAGGGCTTCTACGTCGTCTTCCGTGAGCGTGCCTCTCCAGTTAGGCATGCCTCGATCTTCCAGAATGCCATCCAGCACGACAGACTTGAATGCTTCCTTGTTCGACGGAATCGGAGAACGACGCAGATCCGGCACCATGTTGTTGGTATTCATGCCGAAGCCATGGCAGAGCAGACAATTGCCATACAGCGATGCGCCCTTCGCGACTTGCTCTTCGGTGAAGGTATCCTGCGCCACGATGGCATCACCGAAGGGCTTCGAGTTGTCCGGGGCGACTGCCTTGCCATCGAGCTTGAACACCAGGACCCGGCCGTTGGTGGAGATCTTGGGGTTCTTGAAGTACGGCACGTGCAGCCCGTTGGAGCCGCCGAAGCCGGCCAGCACCGCGACGTATTGCTCGCCCTTGACCATGTAGGTCATGGCCCCGGCGATGATTCCTTCGTAGCCCTGCCAGCTCCAGACACGCTGTCCGTTGTCGGCGCGATAGGCAACGAGCTGGCCATCCGGGGTGCCCTGGAACACGAGGTTGCCGCCTGTGGCAAGCGTTCCCGCCGATGCCACCCCTCCGTGATTTACCTTCCATACTTCCTTCTGGCGCACCGGATCCCACGCCATCAGATAGCCTTCGGTGCGCATCCCCAGGACCTTGCGCTCCGGCTCGTTCTGCGGACCGGCGTTCTGCTTGGAAGCAACACCCAGGTTCCAGTTGCCATGTCCGGGCGTGTAGGTGAAGTTATCATCGTTCGCATAGCCGAACGGGATGTTCTGCACCGGGATATAGACGAGTCCGGTCTTGGGGCTGTAGGACATGGGATGCCAGTTGTGCGCGCCGAACGGCCCGGGAATCGCCAGGAAATCGCCACCGGTGATGCCGTAGCGTGCCTGCTCGTAGATTACCGGACGACCGGTGTCACGGTCGATGCCCGCCGCCCAGTTGATGGTGGCGAACTGCTCGGCCGAGATGAGCCGGCCGTTGCTGCGATCGATCACGTAGAAAAAGCCGTTCTTGGGCGCATGCAGCGCGACCTTGCGCTTGACGTTGTTGATCTCTAGGTCGGTCAGGATGATCGGCTGCACCGAGGTGTAGTCCCAGTCATCTCCAGGCACCTGCTGGTAATGCCATTTGTATTCACCGGTATCGGCATCCAGCGCCAGCACCGAAACCACAAACAGGTTGTCGCCCTGGTTGTTGGAACGGATCTTCCAGCTCCATGGATTGGGATTGCCCGTGCCGACGATGATCTGATCGAAGTCCGGGTCATATACGATCGCATCCCACGCGGTCCCGCCGCCGCCAGTGTCCTTCCACGCACCGTCTCCCCAGGTGGCGTAACCCTTTTCCATATGGATCTTGTCGGAAGCCGCGCCGTCGGGTTTGTTCTCGGGATTGGGCGTGATGTAGAAGCGCCAGGCTTGCTTGCCGGTCTCCGCATCGTAGGCGGTCACGTAGCCGCGCACGCCGTACTCCGCGCCGCCGTTGCCGATGATGACCTTGCCTTTGAACACGCGCGGTGCACCGGTGATCGTGTACGGCTTGGTCTGATCCACGGTGACCGTGGACCACACCTGCTTGCCGGTCTTGGCGTCGATCGCGATCAGGCGACCATCCAGCGTGCCGACGTAGATCTTGCCTTTGTACGCGGCAAGCCCGCGGTTGACGACATCGCAACAGGCACTCTTGGCGATGATGCCGGGGACCTTGGGATCGAAGCGCCACAACTCCTTGCCGGTCGCAGCGTCGTAGGCCCACACTTTCGACCATGAGCTGCTGGTATACAGCACGCCG
>JAHCKU010000165.1 GCA_026125625.1 Burkholderiales bacterium
GCCTTCGCAATCGCCGCATCGTCCAACTCCCCCAACCCCATCTCCGACGCACGCACGAAGATCGCGTGCGCGGCCTGCGCCAGCGGCGCCGAGTATCCGTTCTCGCGCGCCGTCTCAAGCAACAACGACAGATCCTTACTCAGGATGTCCAGTCGTGCACGCGCTGCGTAGTCGTTGCGCAGCACGCGCGGCATCCGGTCCGAGAAGATCCAGCTGCCGCCGGAACTCGCTTGCACGAGATCGAAGAGCTGCTGCGGTTCGAGTCCGAGCTTCAAGCCCAAGACGAAGGCCTCACATGCCGCCACGAGGTTGATGCCGGCGAGCATGTTATTCACCAGCTTCGCCTTCGCGGCATCGCCCGGGCTCTCGCTGACGACGAAGCGCTTCCCGGAGATCGTGTGCAGCAGGCGCTCGCAGCGCTGCAGAACATCGGCGGAGGCCGCCAGCATCATGCTCATCTCTCCGCTGTGCGCCTTGGCGGGACCGCCGGAGCACGGTGCGTCTACGAAGGCGATCGCGTGCTCGCGAAGTCGCGGCTCCGCACCCGCCGCCCAGGCAGGCGGCAGCGTGCTGCTGACAAGCACCACGCTGTCGGGTCGTGCGCCGATTGCGACGCCGTCAGGTCCGAACACGACCGCCTCGGTCTGCACGTCGTCCACCACCAGGGTGATCACTGCGTCGCAGTGCGAGGCCAGCTCCGCCGGCGACGGCGCCACGTGCGCGCCCGCGGCCCGCGCCTCGTCTTCCGCCTCGGATCGGATGTCGCGCACCCACACGGTCCAGCCTGCCGACAGCAGCCGCCTGGCCACACCCATGCCCATCGCGCCGATGCCGATCACGCCGACGGTCTCGATGCTTCTCTCGCTCATGCCGATTGGTTTGCCGTGCCTTTTAAGCGAACGATGCTAGCATGCCCCTCCTCCCGTCCCTCAACCAGAAGAGCATTGCCGTGAACAAGGCCTTCCTCCCCGCTCATAAACTCGCTGCGCTGGTGCGCCAAGGCAAGATCGGCTGCCTGGAGCTGCTGAACTTCTATCTGCAGCGCGTCGAGAAGTACAACCCGTCGCTCAATGCGATCGTCGTGTTCGATATCGAGCGGGCGAAGAAGCGTGCACGCGCCGCGGACCGCGCCTTGAGCAAAGGGGAAACGTGGGGTCCGCTGCACGGCGTGCCGATGACGATCAAGGAATCCTTCGACGTCGAGGGTTTGCCCACCACCTGGGGTCGGCCGGATCTAAAGACCAACATTCCCGCGCGCAGCGCGCAGTGCGTGGAGCGCTACGCCGAGGCCGGCGCGGTGCTGTTCGGCAAGACCAACGTGCCGACGCTGCTGGCCGATTGGCAGAGCTTCAACCCGCTCTACGGCACCACCAACAATCCATGGGACGTGACCCGGGTGCCCGGCGGATCCTCGGGCGGTGCCGCCGCGGCGCTCGCGGCCGGGCTCACGGGACTGGAAACCGGCAGCGACATCGGCGCCTCGATCCGCAATCCGGCGCACTACTGCGGCGTTTACGGCCACAAGCCGACCTTCGGCATCTGCTCCTCGCGCGGCCAGGTGCTGCCCCCATATCTGCGCGAATCCGACATTGCCGTGATCGGTCCGATGGCACGCAGCGCACGTGATCTCGAGATCGCGCTGAAGACCATCGCCGGACCGGACGAGTCGGACGCGACAGCCTGGCAGCTGCGCCTGCCGCGCGCGCCGGAGAAGACCATGCGGCAGTGGAAAGTAGGCGTGCTGCTCGATGCGCCGAGCGCACAAGTCGATCGCAGCGTGCAGGACCAGATCCAGCGGCTCGCGGACTTTCTGACGAAGCGCGGCGCGAAGGTGAGCGAAGCGAGACCGGACATCGATCTGACCGACGCGCACCACACCTTCATCCAGCTGCTGCGCGCCGCCACCACGCGCAGCCAGAGCGACGAGCAATTCGCGCGTAACGTCGAGGCAGCGAAGAAAGTCTCGCCGCAGGCGATGGACTACCCGTCGTGGGCGGCGACCGGCAACACGCTCTATCACCGCGGCTGGCTGCTTCTCAACGAGAAGCGCCACCGCATGCGCCAGAAGTGGGCGGAGTTCTTCGCCGACTACGATCTGTTGCTGTGCCCAGCCGCCGCGACGCCGGCCTTCCCGCACAACCAGACCGGCGAGCGCTGGGAGCGCATGGTGACGGTCAACGGCAAGCCGCAGCCGTCCACCACGCAGATGTTCTGGGCCGGCTACTCCGGCATGTGCTATCTGCCCTCGACCGTGGCACCGATAGGCTCGAGCGATGGGCTGCCGGTGGGCGTGCAGATCGTCGCACCGCAGTACGGCGATCTGACCAGCATCGCCTTCGCGCAACTGCTCGAACGCGAGTACCACGCGTTCGTCGCGCCGCCGGGGTACGAGGATTGAAGATCTTGGACCCCGGCTTTCGCCGGGGCGACGATGGATTGGGCATGCATCATAGTTGGATACCTTCCTGAGCCTTCACGCCTGGGCGATCTTCACGGTCCTGGCAGCCGCTGCACAGACTGCTCGCAACACCATGCAGCGCGGACTGACGGCGAAAGTCGGCGTGGCCGGTGCAAGCTGGGCACGCTTCATCTTCGCGCTGCCATTCGCATTGGTTTCGCTCGCCTTCGTGCTTGCATCCGAGGACGGCCATGCCGCATTCGAGCCGGAGTATGTGCCGTGGCTGCTGCTGGGATCGCTGGCGCAGATGGCGGCAACCGGGACCATGCTGCTGGCGATGCGCGATCGCTCCTTCGTGACGGTAATTGCCTATACCAAGACCGAGCCGGTTCAGGTCGCGGTGTTCGCGCTGGTTCTGCTCGGCGAGCGGCTGACCCTGATCCCGGCGCTGGCGGTACTGGTCGGCACGCTCGCCGTCATGCTGCTTTCCTGGCCGCAGCGAGGCGGCGATGTGCGCCGCGATCTGCACAGCGCAGGATTGGGCATCGTCGCCGGTGCCGGCTTTGCTCTGGCCGCCGTGGGCTATCGCGGTGCCATCACACACATGCACGGCGTGAGCTTCGTCACGGCCGCCACCATCACCCTGGCGCTGACCTTGTGCATCCAGACCGTGGTTTCGATCGCATGGCTGCTGCTCGCGAATCGCACCGCGTTGCGTACACTGTTCGCGGCGTGGCGCGAGTCGGTACCGGCCGGCTTTGCTGGTGCAGCAGCCTCGCAGTTCTGGTTCCTCGCCTTTGCCTTGCAGGCAGCGCCCGCCGTGCGCACCCTCGGCCTGATCGAAGTGCTGTTCGCGCAGCTGGTGTCCTGGCGCGTACTGCGCGAGAAGATGTCGGCCCGTGAATGGCTGGCACTGGCGCTGCTGCTGGCCGCGCTGGTCGGCATCCTGCGGGGATGACGGCCAGCGTCGGCGGACGCGGTTACTTCTTCTTCAACCGCTCCAGGAACTTCTTCCTGAACTTCGCGACCTTGGGCGCAACCACCGCCATGCAATAGGGCTGCGATGGATTGTTGGCGAAGTATTCCTGGTGGTAGTCCTCGGCGAGGTAGAAGTCCTGCGCCGGCACGACTTGCGTGACGACGCGCCCATCGTACATGCCCGCCTGCTCCACCGCAGCGATGGCTTCGCGCGCGATGCGCTCCTGTTCCACGGAGTGATGAAAAATCGCGGAGCGGTACTGCGTGCCGACGTCGTTGCCCTGCCGATCGAGCTGGGTCGGGTCGTGAATCACGAAGAAGACATCGAGCAGATCGCGATAGCTCACCACCTTGGGATCGAAGGTGATGCGCACCACTTCCGCGTGCCCGGTATCGCCTTCGCACACCTGCCGATAGGTCGGGTTTCTCGCGTGCCCGCCCATGTAACCGGATTCGACGCCGTCCACGCCTTCGAGCTCGTCGTATACCGCCTCCAGACACCAGAAGCAGCCTCCAGCGAGAGTGGCGATCTCCCTGCCGCGCGGGGCGTTGTTGGAAACCAGCTGAGTCATAATCGGATCTCCACGATTGATTCGCTCAGTCTAGCAAGCATGCTGAACCGAAGCGCAGCAATGAAATGATCGGCCTGCTGCAGCGTGTGACCCAGGCGCGGGTGGAAGTCGGCGGCGAGATCGTCGGTTCGATCGGGCAGGGCCTGCTTGTGCTGGTGTGCGCCGAGCGCGGAGACGACGTCGAGCAGGCCGACCGCCTGCTCGAACGACTGCTGAATTATCGGGTGTTCTCGGACGCGGACGGCAAGATGAACCTGAGCCTGCACGATGTGCGCGGTGGCCTGCTGCTGGTGCCGCAATTCACTCTGGCTGCGGATACGCGCAAGGGCAACCGGCCGAGCTTCACGCCCGCAGCTGCACCGGAGGAAGGTCGACGTCTGTTTGAGCATCTGCTGCAGCGGGCACGCGCGCTGCATGCACCGGTGGCGTGCGGACGCTTCGGTGCCGACATGCAGGTTTCGCTGACCAATGATGGACCGGTGACCATCTGGCTTCAGGTACCAGCAGCAGGAGGCGGATCATCGCAGTGAACCAGGCCGCAGGCACCATGATATGGACCGTGGGTCATTCCACGCTCGCGCTCGAGGAATTCGTCGAACTGCTGCGCGCACATGGCATCCAGGCGCTGGCGGACATCCGCCGTTATCCGGGTTCGCGCCGGCATCCGCACTTTGCCCGCGAGTCGCTGCAAGCCGCCCTCCCGGCGGCGGGAATCGCCTACGCCTGGTTCCCCGATCTGGGCGGACGGCGCCACGCTCGCAAAGATTCGAACAACGATGCCTGGCGCAATGCCAGCTTCCGCGGCTACGCCGACTACATGGAGACAACGGCGTTCGCCGACGCGCTCGAGGCCCTATTGCACTTCGCCGCCGGGCGCCGCACGGCGTATATGTGCGCGGAGCATGCCTGGCAGCAATGTCATCGCGCACTGGTGTCGGATTACCTCAAGGCGCATGGCATCGAGGTGATGCACATTCTAAGCAAGGGACGTACGCAGGAACATCCGTACACACAGGCCGCGCGCATCGTCGACGGCCAGCTGTCGTACTCGACCCGGGATGGTCAGGGCAGGCTGGCGCTGTAGGCCAGGAACACTCTGAACGAATATCGCGTGTGCTAGCAGCAGTTGGATGGAAGTGCTAGGCCAGGGTACCGGCAAGCGCTTCACGCTACATGCAACGAAGGTGACAGGGGTCAGCGCGGATTGGAAATCTCTCCCTGAGCTTTGCCTTGATCCGGCTCCGCTCCGCAGCCGCCCCATCACCGACGGTCTTGTAATTGTGCGCCTATGGTCTGCGAGGCGTCCCGGCATGTCAAGCGCAAACCCGGACGGCTGCTCGATGGTCGACGGCGGATACGGCAAGAGCAGGCATCAATTCAACGGCCGTGGCCCTTCCGATGTCAGCCGGAAGCGCTGCCACGGTCCCTCGTCCTGGCGGCACAGGCCGTAGCGGAACGGCATGTCGTCCCGGCCGGGCGTGAGAAAGCGCAGGTCCTCGAACCACACGCACAGCGAGGGGTTGCCGATGTCGATGCGGTGCAACGCCGGCAGCTGCGCGAACCACCGATAGAAACCGAAATCCGGCGCATTCCAGGCCGCGCGTGCGATATCGTGCCGCGCCGCGTCCGAGCCGAAGCGCGCGGCCGATTCCCACTGCAGCGCGCTCACCGGCAGGAAGGCCGCATGCAGGCGCGGGATCAGACTTGCATTCGCGTGCGCGGTCGGCACGCTGCGGCGCCACAGATTCACGTGTGCCACGCGGTATTGTTCGCCCGATGACACCACCACCGTCCAGTTGGTCGGCAACGGTGGCCGCGGCAGCGCCACCACCTGTGCATCGACCATCCCCTGCGCCTGTGCGTATTCACGGCCAAGGCCCTCGGCCTGCCCCTGCATCCAGGCCTGAAATCCGACATAGCCGACCAGGAGCGCCAGCCCGGCGAGCGCCGGAGCGCGCGACTGCCGCCACAGCAGCGAGGCGAGCAGCGCCAGGAGGATAATGCCGGTCAGGATCAGATCGATGATGAAGGTCGTGCCGAGCGCGAAGCGCCGATCCGAAAACGGCGCCAGTACCATGGTCCCGAACGAGGTGATGAGATCGCCCAGGATATGGATGAGCACGCCGGCAGCGCTGACCAGCAGGTAACCCTGCAAAGGTTTGCGCGTGAGCACGCCCATGATCAGCGCGAGCAGCCCTGCCCATACCGGCAGCAACACGAGCGAATGCGTGACGCCGCGATGCGCCGTGAGGTAGGCCACGGATGAGAACAGCGAAGTGACGATATCGCTGTCGGGGAAGGTGGCCGCCACTGTACCGGCAATCACAAGCTGCGCAGTGGTGGGGCGACCCGGGGCACGCGCGCCGGTGGCCATGCCGCGCGCCAACAACGCGCCACTCAGGGCGTGGGTGATGGTATCCATACTCTCCGGGAATTCGATCGGTGCCAGCGACGCAGGCCGCCACGCCCAGACAGGCTTTGAACAAGCATCGCCAGCACGATGTGCGTATTTTCACCGATTCGCTGCCGCGGATGGTGATCGCCTTCGGAATCGTCGTGATGCCAGACTCAATCGCCGATCAAGCACCGGCGGCGGTCGACGGTTTTCAAGGACCGCCCTTCCTGTTAAATTGACATGCAAGCCCGGTGCTCTGCATGAGCGATGCTGCCGGCGCGCAGCATCCGACACAGACCTGCCATGTTCGAACGACTGAAACTGCCGAAACGCCGTGCTGCGCCCCCGGCCACCCAGCGACCGACAAGTGCCAAAGTACCCGCCGTGAGCGGGCGTATGCGCTGGCTGCGCAACATCGTCATCGGTCTTGCAGTCTTCCTGGTCCTGGTGGCAGTGATCGGCTTCTTCGTGGTACCACCGATCGCCAAGCACTACCTGGTCAAGGGGCTGAGCGAGCAGCTCGGCCGTCAGGTATCGATCGCAGACATCGATGTCAATCCTTTCGCCATGACCGTGCTGATCAAGGATTTCAAGGTCATGGAGCCCAGCGGGGCACCGGTATTCATCGCGCTCGACGCGCTTCTGGTCAACGCAGAGTACCGCTCCATCCTGCGCAT
>JAHCKU010000166.1 GCA_026125625.1 Burkholderiales bacterium
AGCCCGGCACCTTCAAGGATCGCGACATCCTGCGCTACAACCCGCACACGGTGATCGAAGGTATGGCCATCGCCGCCTATGCGATGGGCATTGGTGTGGGCTACAACTATATCCACGGCGAGGTCTGGGACGCCTACGAGCGCTTCGAGGCGGCGCTGCGTGAGGCTTATGCGGCCGGCTATCTCGGGCGCAACATCATGGGCTCGGAGTTCAGCTTCGACCTCTTCGCGCACCACGGCTACGGCGCATACATCTGCGGCGAGGAAACCGCGCTGCTCGAGTCGCTGGAAGGAAAGAAGGGGCAGCCGCGCTTCAAGCCGCCGTTCCCGGCCAGCTTCGGCCTGTATGGCAAACCGACCACTATCAACAATACCGAGACCTTCGCCGCAGTACCGTGGATCATCCGCAACGGCGGGGAGGCGTTCCTGAATCTGGGCAAGCCCAACAACGGCGGCACCAAGATCTTCTCGGTGTCAGGCCATGTCGCTCGCCCCGGCAATTACGAGGTACGCCTGGGAACGCCGTTCGCCGAGCTGCTGGCAATGGCCGGAGGGATGCGCGATGGACGCAAGCTCAAGGCCTGCATCCCCGGCGGTTCCTCCATGCCGGTGCTGCCCGGCGAGATCATGCTGCAGACCGACATGGACTACGATTCCATTGCCAAGGCCGGCTCCATGCTCGGCTCCGGCGCGGTGATCTGCATGGACGAGCGTACTTGCATGGTGCGCGCATTGCTGCGGCTATCCTACTTCTACTTCGAGGAATCCTGCGGCCAGTGCACACCATGCCGCGAGGGCACCGGCTGGCTGTATCGCATGGTGCACCGGATCGAACACGGACAGGGTCGGCCGGAGGACCTGGACACGCTCAACTCGGTGGCCGACAACATTCAGGGGCGCACCATCTGCGCGCTGGGCGATGCCGCGGCGATGCCGGTGCGCGCCTTCATCAAGCATTTTCGCGACGAATTCGCGTATCACATCGAGCACAAGAAATGCCTCGTGACCGAACCGGCGTACGCGTGAACATGCAGCACGGACGACGAGACGCTGATGGCTAACGTCAACCTGGAAGTAGATGGCAAGCCGGTCGAGGTACCGGCCAGTTCGACCGTCATGGAGGCGGCAAACCGGCTCGGCATCTACATCCCGCACTTCTGCTACCACAAGAAGCTGTCGATCGCCGCCAACTGCCGCATGTGCCTGGTGCAGGTGGAGAAGGCACCCAAGCCCCTGCCTGCCTGCGCGACGCCGGTGACCGAAGGCATGAAGGTGTTCACGCACTCGAATGCGGCGGTGACGGCGCAGAAGGGCGTGATGGAGTTCCTGCTCATCAATCATCCGCTCGATTGCCCCATATGCGATCAGGGCGGCGAATGCCAGCTCCAGGACCTGGCCGTCGGCTACGGCGCGAGCAATTCGCGCTATCGGGAGCCGAAACGGGTGGTGCCGCCCAAGGATATCGGCCCGCTGGTCGCGGCCGAGGAAATGACCCGTTGCATCCATTGCACCCGCTGTGTGCGTTTCGGCCAGGAGATCGCCGGCGTGATGGAACTGGGCATGGCCGGCCGCGGCGAGCACTCGGAAATCCTGAGCTTCGTCGGACGTACGGTGGACTCTGAGCTGTCCGGCAACATGATCGATCTGTGTCCGGTCGGAGCGCTCACCTCCAAGCCGTTCCGTTTCTCCGCTCGTGGCTGGGAACTGGCCCGGCGCAAATCGGTGAGCCCGCACGACGGCCTGGGCTCCAATCTGCTGCTGCAGGTCAAGCAGGATCGGGTGATGCGCGTGCTGCCGCTGGAGAACGAGGCCATCAACGAATGCTGGCTGTCGGACAAGGATCGCTTCAGCTACGAGGGCCTGGATTCTCCCGAACGCCTGGCGCGGCCGATGGTGAAGCGCGATGGCGCGTGGGTGGAAGTGGAATGGCCGGTCGCGCTGGAGGAAGTGGCGCGCGGCTTGACGCGCGTGCGCGAGCGGTATGGCGCCGCCGCCATGGGCGCGCTGGCCACACCGCACTCGACCTTGGAAGAGATGTTTCTGCTGGCGCGGCTGATGCGCACGTTGGGCAGCGGCAACGTCGACTTCCGCCTGCGCCAGCGCGATTTCAGCCAGGACGGCAAGGCGTCCGGCATCCCCTGGCTGGGCATGCCCATCGCCGAGGTCGGCAGGCTCGACCGCGTGCTGGTGATCGGCAGCCAGCTGCGCAAGGACCATCCGCTGCTGGCCGCGCGCCTGCGTGTGGCCGCGCGCAAGTCGCTGCAGATCGGTATGGTCAACTGCCTGGACGATGACCAGCTCATGCCTCTGATCGGCCGGCATGTGGTCTCGCCCGCGGCACTGCCCGGCGCCGTGGCGGAAGTGGTGCAGGCAGTGGCCGCATTGAAGGGACAGACGGTCGATGGCCTGCCGCTGCAGACGGTTTCGCCGCAGGCGCAGGACATTGCGCAGAGCCTGGTGTCCGGAACGAACACCGCCGTGTTCCTCGGCAACCTGGCTCAGCATCATCCGCAAGCCGCCTTGCTGCAGCGCCTGGCGCATGCCCTGGCGCAATTGCTCGGTGCGCGCTGCGGTTTCCTCGGCGAGGCGGCCAACAGCGTCGGCGGCTACCTCGCCGGTGCGGTGCCGTTCGAGGCGCCGGTTGGTCTCGACACGCATGCCATGCTGGCCCAGCCGCGCAAGGCCTACCTGCTCTGGAACGTCGAGCCGGAGCTCGACTGTCACGATCCGCAGCAGGCCCTGTCGGCGCTGAAGCGCGCAGAATTCGTGGTCGCCTGCTCGCCCTTCCGTCATCGCGCGATCGAGTACGCACACGTGCTGCTGCCGATCGCACCGTTCACCGAAACCGCGGGCGCTTTCGTCAACACCGAAGGGCGCCTGCAGAGCTTCGTCGGCGTGGTGCGGCCGTATGCCGAGGCCCGGCCGGGATGGAAGGTGTTGCGCGTGCTCGGCACGCTCCTCGGCCTGAGCGGATTCGACCACGACAGCGCCGAAGCGGTACGCGCCGCGGCGCTACGCGATGTGGACATCGGCGCGCGCCTGTCCAACGAACCAGCTCCCTACGAGCCACATCCGGGCGGCGTCGATTTCGCCGCGGCCCCGGAAGGCCTGCAACGCATCGCCGAGGTGCCCATCCACTTTGCCGACAACCTGGCACGGCGCTCGCCGCCGCTGCAGATGACGCACGATGCGACACCGCCCTGCGCGCGTATGGCGCCGGCGACCCTGGCCCGCCTAGGCCTGAGCGAAGGCGAGATGGTGCGCGTGACGCAAGGTCTCGGCCACGCCCTGCTCAAGGCAGTGGCGGATCGCAGCGTGCCGGCGGATTGCGTGCGCATCGCGGCTGGACATCCCTCCACCGCCGGGCTCGGCGAGATGTTCGGCGAGGTGCTGCTCGAGCGTGTGGCGAGCGGCGAGACGATGACGGCGTGACGGCCATGGAATTCTTCGAACAGCTTCTCGGGCCGGCATGGCCGGCAATCTGGACCCTGGCCAAGATCGTCGCCATCGTGCTGCCGCTGATGGGGCTGGTGGCCTATCTCACCCTGGCCGAGCGCAAGGTGATCGGCTACATGCAGGTGCGTATCGGCCCCAACCGGGTCGGGCCGCGCGGCCTGCTGCAGCCCATCGCGGATGCGCTCAAGCTGCTGACCAAGGAAGTCATCATTCCCTCGGGCGCGAACAAGTTTCTGTTCGTGTTCGCGCCGGTCATGTCGATCATGCCGGCACTCGCGGCCTGGGCCGTGATTCCGTTCAGCCCCCAGGTCGTGCTCGCCAACATCGACGCCGGGCTGCTGTACGTGATGGCGATCACCTCCATGGGCGTGTACGGCGTCATCATCGCCGGCTGGGCATCCAACTCCAAGTACGCCTTCCTCGGCAGCCTGCGTTCGGCTGCGCAGATCGTCGCCTACGAGATCGCCATGGGCTTCGCGCTGGTGGGCGTGCTGATGATCTCGGGCAGCCTCAATCTTTCCGCCATCGTCGAGCGTCAGGCCGGCAGCTGGGGCGCGCTGTCGTGGAACTGGCTGCCGCTGTTCCCGATGTTCCTGGTGTATCTGATCTCGGGCGTGGCCGAGACCAATCGCGCGCCGTTCGACGTGGCCGAGGGTGAATCCGAGATCGTCGCCGGCTTTCACGTGGAATATTCCGGCATGGCCTTCGCCATCTTCTTCCTGGCCGAATACGCCAACATGATCCTGGTCTCGACCCTGTGCGCGGTCATGTTCCTGGGCGGCTGGCTGTCGCCGGTTCCGTTCCTGCCCGACGGCTTCATCTGGTTCGCTGCCAAGGTCGCGGTCGTGCTGTTCCTGTTCCTGTGGTTCCGCGCCACGTTCCCGCGCTATCGCTACGATCAGATCATGCGCCTGGGCTGGAAAGTGTTCATTCCGGTCACGCTGATATGGCTGGTGATCGTCGGCGGCTGGATGCAGACGCCCTGGTGGCCATGGGGGCAGTCATGATCGGGCGCCTGCGCGAGTTCTTCGGCACTTTCCTGCTGGTGGAACTGGTCCGCGGCATGGTGCTGACCGGACGCCATCTGTTCGCACGCAAGATCACCGTCCAGTTCCCCGAGGAAAAGACGCCGCAGTCGCCGCGCTTCCGCGGCCTGCACGCCCTGCGCCGCTATCCCAACGGCGAGGAGCGCTGCATCGCCTGCAAGCTGTGCGAGGCAGTGTGCCCGGCGCTGGCCATCACCATCGAGTCGGAGCAGCGCGCGGACAACACCCGCCGTACCACCCGTTACGACATCGATCTGACCAAGTGCATCTTCTGCGGCTTCTGCGAGGAGTCCTGTCCGGTGGATTCGATCGTCGAGACGCGCATACTCGAATATCATGGCGAGAAGCGCGGCGATCTGCTGTACACCAAGGAAATGCTGCTGGCGATCGGTGATCGCTACGAGGCGCAGATCGCCAAGGACCGCGCCGAGGACGCACGCTACCGGTGACGCATTGAGCTGATATTCGCGATGTTTCAGACTGCCGTCTTCTACGCTTTCGCCGCGATCCTGCTGTTCGCGGCGCTGCGCGTGATCACCGCCCGCAACCCGGTGCACGCCGCATTGTTCCTGGTGCTCGCCTTCGCCACCGCCTCCGGCCTGTGGATGCTGCTGGAGGCGGAGTTCCTCGCCATCGCGCTGATCCTGGTGTACATCGGCGCGGTGATGGTGCTGTTCCTGTTCGTGGTCATGATGCTCGACATCAACATCGATCGCCTGCGCGAGGGCTACTGGGACTACCTCGCGCCGGGGCTGGCGATTGCCGGCATCATGGTGGCCGAGATGGCCGTGGTGCTGTGGGGCAGGCAGTTCGGGCTGATCTCCATGCCGGCGCCCGTGCCCAGGCCTGCCGACTACAGCAATACCCGCGAGCTGGGCGGGTTGCTGTACACGCAGTACGTGTACGCCTTCGAGCTGGCCGCCGTCATCCTGCTGGTAGCCATCGTGGCTGCCATCGCCCTGACCTTGCGCCGGCGCAAGGATTCCAAGTTCCAGGATCCCGCACGCCAGGTCGTGGTGCGCAAGCAGGATCGCATCCGCATCGTGACCATGCCGGCGGAGAAACGCGCAGGCGGCGACCAATGATCCCTCCAGCCGTCCACTGCCGTACGACGCTCTCGACCCCTTGCCCGAGGTATTCAGGATCTTGATCACGCTATCCCACTACCTGGTCCTCGCGGCGCTGCTCTTCGCCATCAGCGTGGTGGGGATCTTTCTCAACCGCAAGAACGTCATCATCCTGCTCATGGCGATCGAGCTGAACCTGCTCGCCGTGAACATCAACTTCGTGGCGTTCTCGCACTACCTCCAGGACATCTCCGGCCAGGTGTTCGTATTCTTCATCCTCACCGTGGCCGCGGCCGAATCGGCGATCGGCCTGGCCATTCTGGTGTGCCTGTTCCGCAACCTGCACACCATCAACGTCGACGACCTGGGAAGCCTGAAGGGATGAAAACGCTCGCCGGCAGCCCGGCCCACCGCCTTCGCCTGTGGCGATTCACGGTATGAAAGCGCTCTATCTCATCGTTCCCTTCGCGCCGCTGGTCGGCGCGCTGCTCGCCGGCCTGCTGGGGCGGGTGCTCGGCCCGGCGAATACGCATCGGGTGACCATTCTCGGGGTCGCCATCTCGCTGGTGGCGTCCTCGATGGTGCTGCTCGACGTGTTGAAGGGCAACACCTTCAACGGCGCGCTCTATACCTGGATCGAGATCGGCGGGATGCCGCTGCAGATCGGCTTCCTGATCGATTCGCTGTCGGCGGTGATGATGGTGGTGGTCACCTTCGTCTCGTTGATGGTGCACGTCTACACCATCGGCTACATGCACGGCGATCCCGGCTATCAGCGCTTCTTCAGCTATATCTCGCTGTTCACCTTCTCCATGCTGATGCTGGTGATGTCCAACAACTTCCTGCAGCTGTTCTTCGGCTGGGAAGCGGTCGGCCTGGTGTCCTACCTGCTCATCGGCTTCTGGTACACGCGCCCCACGGCGATCTTCGCCAACCTCAAAGCCTTCCTGGTCAATCGCATCGGCGACTTCGGCTTCCTGCTGGGGATTGCCCTGGTGCTGCTGCACCTCGGCAGCCTCGACTACGCGGCAGTGTTCCAGGCCGCACCGGCGGCCGCGGGCAAGAGCGTGCAGCTGGTGCCCGGCTGGGAATGGTCGCTGCTGACGGTGATCTGCATCTTGCTGTTCATCGGCGCGATGGGCAAGTCGGCGCAGTTCCCGCTGCACGTGTGGCTGCCGGATTCGATGGAAGGCCCGACGCCGATCTCCGCGCTGATCCACGCGGCGACCATGGTGACCGCGGGCATCTTCATGGTCGCGCGCATGTCGCCGCTGTTCGAGCTTTCGGCGACCGCGCTGTCGTTCGTGATGGTGGTCGGCGCGATCACCGCGTTCTTCATGGCGCTGATCGCGATGGTGCAGTACGACATCAAGCGGGTGGTGGCCTATTCGACGCTGTCGCAGCTCGGCTACATGACCGTGGCGCTCGGTGCGTCGGCCTACAGT
>JAHCKU010000167.1 GCA_026125625.1 Burkholderiales bacterium
GTTGCTGACGTGGCGCTCGCGCCGTTTCTCGTCCACGGCTGCGGCCCGCACATAGGTTTGCGCGCGGGCCGCACGGCGCATCCATCTCATGATTGGCGCTCGACCTACAGTACACTAGCATGCGCCTCGTAATGAGCGGGGGCGTTACGCCTTCCGATTCCAGCGACGCTGATCGAGACGCAACCCTGCCGGTGATGACCGGCTTCGCCGATTCCTTCCAACCATCGCAATACGGAGGCCTGTGAAATGAGCTTCACGTCCGAGTTTCGAGAGTTTGCAATGAAAGGCAGCGTCGTCGATCTCGCGGTCGGCGTCATCATTGGCGGTGCTTTCGGAAAAATCGTCGATTCGGCAGTCAACGACCTGATCATGCCTGTGATCGGACGCATCATTGGAAATGTCGATTTCACCAACCTGTACGTGCCACTGGCCGAAGTGCCGGACAATGTACCCAACACCCTGGCGGGGCTGAAGGCCGCAGGGGTACCAGTGTTCGCCTATGGCAACTTCATCACTGTTCTGCTCAACTTCATCATCCTCGCGTTCGTCATCTTCATGATGGTCAAGCAGATCAACCGGCTCAAGCGTGAAGCGCCTCCGGCGCCGCCACCTGCACCGGCCGAAGACGTCGTCCTGCTGCGCGAGATCCGCGACAGCCTCAGGCGCACCTGATGCCCGACCCCGGCCCGCCCTTCACAGCAGGGGCGGGCCGGCACACGATCCGGCCGGCGCCGGGCTCGATTGCAGGCTCAGCGCTTGTCTCGCATACGTATCAGCGCCGCGACCGCCATGCCGGCGATGAAACCGCCGATGTGCGCCCCGTGCGCGACGCCTCCGGCACCGCCGCCTGCCAGCATCGGCAGCAGGTTGTCCAGCACCAGATACATGATCAGGACCACCGTCGCGCTGATTTGCACCACGCCGACGTAGAAGGGGAACAGGAACATCCACACCTTGACCACGTGCCGCGGAAAC
Source organism: Burkholderiales bacterium (assembly GCA_026125625.1). GTDB lineage: Bacteria > Pseudomonadota > Gammaproteobacteria > Burkholderiales > SHXO01 > SHXO01. Next base: position 976 of record JAHCKU010000167.1, read on the forward strand.
CACACCAAGTAGAAGCCGAGCACACCTGAGATGGCGCCGGAGGCGCCGACCAGCGGAATCGGTGAGCCGAGATTGAACAGTGCGTGGAACAGCGTGGCAGCGATGCCGGTCGCCAGATACCAGAACAGATAGGGCCAGGCACCCAGACGATGCTCGACGTTGTTGCCGTAGATCCACAGGTAGAGCATGTTTCCGAACAGGTGCATGAAGCCGCCATGCAGGAACATGGCCGCGAGCAGCGTCGTCACGCGCGGTGCATCGGCACGAAAGCCCCACTGATAGACCACCAGATCGTAGGCGCTCATGTGGCCGAGCACCTGCTGCTGTGAAGTACCGGGCGGAAGGTTGGGCAGCAACACGCGCAGATATTCCGCCAGCAGCGGATCAGCGGGATCGGGCGGGCGCATGCTCAGCGGCAGCGTGAGCAGCAGGTACACCGCAACGTTGACCGCGATGATGGCCACGGTCATCACCGGCACGTGATGCGGATTGGGCTCGTCGCCGATCGGCAGGAACATGGCCGGGGTGTTGCTCCGGATAGCGGATAGAGAGGAACGTAGCCCTGCTAGATCGCAGCAGCGAGCGTGCGCCAGGCCTTGAACGTGAGCAGCACACCGACCAGCACGATCAGCAGCGCGGTGCCGAGCTGAACGCGCGCAGCCCAGGGACCGGCCAGCCAGTCGAGGATGCGCTGACCGACCTTCGCGGCGATCACGCCGACCAGCACCAGGGTGGCGGCGAAACCGAGGCTGAATACCAGAACCGTACCCAGGCCGAGCATCGGCTTGCCCTGGGCCAGGGCCGACAATAGCACGGCGAGTGCAGCCGGATCGGGCAGCAGTCCACCAGCTACGCCGAGTCCGATCAGCATCCACATGCTTGGCCGGTTGCGGGTCACCAGATCGACGTTGTGCGTGTGCTTGAAGCCCCAGCCGTGGCTATGGTAGCCCGGTGCCTGCTCACCGTGCGCATGCTCGTGATCGTGGGAATGATCGTGCGCAGGGTGATCGTGATCATGCCGATGGCCAGCATGATGATGGTGACCGGCGGCCAGCGGCGCGCCATCCGCGGCACCACCTCCTGAGCCGCGCGCAACGGGGAGCAATTCGCGCTGGGTCCACAGCGTCCACACACCGATGAGAATGACCAGCAGACCCGTGAACAGAGCCAGCCAGGCCTCGATCCGGTGCGGCACCATGCCCGGCAGTCCGAGCGAGGCCAGCACACCCACCAGCACGATGCCGCTGGTATGCGACAACGTGACGAAGATGCCGAGGATCCAGGCATCCACGGGACGCCCACGCGCACCCACGATGTAGGCGGCAGCGATGGTCTTGCCATGGCCCGGCGTGGCAGCGTGAACCGCACCCAGCCAGAAACTGGAGGCAAGATACAACAACGCTTCGCTCATCGGCTCGCCCTTTCGATTGTACCCGGGAAGACATCGATCATTGCACGACCCGTCCGACGTAGCCGGCGATATCTGCGTACCAGACGTTGCCGTCGGCATCCGCCGCCAGCGAGTACGGACGCGCGCCTTCACGCGGCAAGCGCAGCAGTTCTACCTTGCCATCGCGCCAGCGACCCAGCGCACCGGCGCGCAGCACGCCGAACCAGACTTCTCCATCGCGGCCGATCGCCAGCCCGGACAGGCCGTTCGCTCCCTCCGGCATCGGATACTCGGTGAATCTGCCCTGGCTGAACCGTCCCAGCTTGTTGCCGCGAAACTCCAGGAACCAGACATCGCCGTGGGCATCCACGACAACGTCGGTCGGCGCACTCCCCAGCGTGGGCACCTCGTACTCTTCGACCTTGCCGTCGGCGTCGACGTGGATCAGCTGGTTTCCGCTCTGCAGGGTGCCCCATATGGAGCCGTCCGCCACCGCTGCCACGCCATAGGGACCGCCGCGCACGGAGTCGAACACGTTGCGCGTGAGCTGGCCTTCCTTCAGACGCGTGAAGCTGTAGCGGGTCGCTTCGGCGAACCATACTGCCCCATCCGGCGCCACGGACAGGCGTCCCAGGCGCGCGATCGGCGTGCCGAGCGGGAATGTGCTCACCTGAGCGTCGCCAGTGACTTTGACGATCGCGATGTTGGTCGGATCACTCACCCAGACATTGCCCGCTGCATCGACGTCGATGCCGACCGACTCGATGCTCGCTGCGCCTCGCGTCACCCGTTCGAGCTTGCCGTCGCGAATCACGCCCAGCACGTCGGCGCCATCCAGCGTGAACCACACCGAGCCGTCCGGCGCGACGGCGATCGCGACCGGTGTTTCCTTGCCTGCGGTCAAGTCGTACTCGACGACATCGAGACGTCCGGATTGCTGCTTCATGTACCAGACAGCGACAGCGAGCGACGCCACCAGCAACGCGATCAGGAGAAATGCGCGAACGGATCTCATCGGACGTAGGAACCGGCCGCATGCCGGCCCTGCTGCCTGGCGAGGAGATACCGCGCCAACAGGATGCCGACCAGGAGTAGCAAGAGTGGAAAGGCGATCAATCCCGCCAGGCTCAGTGGATCGAGCTGCGTCAGCAGATTGCTGCCCTGCTCCGCTCGCCGCCATAGTTCCTGGTAAGGCATCAGCGAGAAACCGATGTACCAGGTTTGCGCCTCGTGCGGATCCGGACGCAGCGGGCCGGCTTCCAGATGCACCGGCAAGGTCCCTCCCTCGGCCAATTCCCAGGTGTCGCCCCCGTCGAGACTGCGCAGCAGACCCCGATGACTGGCGAGAAGGATGGTCCCGGCCGCAGGGTCCAGCGCCATCTCACGTATCACGGTACCGGGCTCCGGCAATGGGCTGCCGACTGCACGCCAGATGCCACCATCATCGTCGCTGACGAACACCCGATCGTTGCCGGCGGCCCACATGCGCCGAGGCGTCGCACCGTCGGCGAACACCGTTTCGATGCGCCCTTTGGGCAGCCCCGCCATGCGCGGCGTCCAGTCGCTCGCATCGGAACTGGTCCAAACTTCACCACCCGCGACGATCCACATCGACTCGTGCGGATCGTGCTGGATGGCGATGCTGCTGGCTGGCTGATCGGGCAACAGATCGGTCGCCACACGTCGAAAATTCCGGCCGTGGTCGGTGCTGACGAACACCCCGCGCGCGCCGAGCGCGATCACGCGCCCGCTCGTGGTGGCGGCGACGATACGACGCACCGGCAGCGCGCTCTGCGCGATACCTGCCGGCTGCCAGCTCACGCCGTCCTCGGTGCGGAAGATACCGGCGGCGGTCGAGGCCAGCGCGCCCTTGCCGTCGTCGAGGAAAGTCACTGCCAGTGTGGGGCCGTAGAAGATGTCGGGTGCTTCCTGGACCCAGTTGCGTCCGCCGTTGCGTGAGCGCAGCAGGCGGGTGTCCGTGGCATAGAGCAGGTGATGGGGATCGGTTGGGCTGACGGCTACGTCGAGCGATGCACCGATGAATAGACCGGCATCGGCCGCCAGCCAGGATCTGCCGAAGTCACGCGTGCGGTAGGTTCCACCCCATGCGCTGGGATCGTGGCCGCCGGCAGGAAGGCTGAGAACGAGAAGCGGGAGCAGTGCGAAGAAGCGACGCAACATCAGTGAAAAAACTATCGCAGGCAGCGAAAAACGGCGAGGAACCGGGGTTGCCCGGCTCCTCGCCGCCGATGCTGTGGACGACCTGTGCTTGCCGTTGCTTCGCTACGGTTTGCGCGACCGCTCTCCAGGAGCGAGCGCGATTTCCGCCATGCGCGAGCCGTTCGGGCCGACCCAGCTGTTCTTGGTCAACGGATAGCCCTCGGTGTAGGACAACGGCTCATGCGCCGCGACGCAGTTATGATAACCACCGGTGATCTTGTAGCACTTCTCATAGGCCAGGAACTGCTGCACCGAATCGGTCTGCTGCGGGTTGGCGAGCATCCAATCGCGAATGCCTTCCCAGGACGAATACGCGTCGGAACCGAATACCAGCTTGCCGATGCTGGTCGGCACTTCGAGCAGCTGCGAGCCTTCGGTATGAGAACGGAACGCCGGATGGATCCGCACGCCCGGCAGGATCTCCATCCTGCCGTCGACGATCACGGCCTGTCCGCGCAGCACTTTGCCGTAGATCTCGTCGAGCGTGAGCGGTGTATAGCCGCAAGCCGGGGTACGCATGCAACCACCCGGATCGGTATTGACCGCCATGATATTGGGATGCGGGTAATTCAGCGCCCACTCGATGCCCTTCAGCTCTTCGCGCTGCACGTAGAGCACGGCATTGGGGAAGTCCATCAGCTGCCCGGCATGATCCCAGTGGCCATGGCCGATGACGATCTTGGTCACCTGCTCGGCACTGAAGCCGAGCATCTTCAGCTGCTCGGGCAACGGGGCCCAGTGATCCGAGCCCGTCATCTTCAGGTATTCCTCCTGCTTCCAACCTGCGTCGTACAGCATCAGCTCATTGCCACACTTGATGACACCGACGTTGACCGGCAGGTCGACGGTGTTGATGCTGTTGGCAGCGTTCGTTGCACCCGGCACGTAGGCGCGATCCGGCATGAATGCTCCGAATGGAACGTTCATGAAACGGCTGCTTTCGACCAGCCACACCGAGCAGTTGGTCTGCGCCTGGGCCATACCCGTACTCAATCCCGTAGCGGCCAACATGCCGACGACCGCCAAAGCCTTCAACACTTGCTTTTTCATTAGCTTCCCCCACCGATGGTTGTCGAGACTCGCGCCTCTCCTGACTTCGGTCGCCCTAGATTCCGGGCGGCCACAACACCAACAGGCTGCTGCAAAACTATTGCAGGATGCGCGGAATTCCTATGTACTTATCATGTACATTGCGGCTCATGCACATTGCGGCGCCCTCCCCTTCTTTCCTACACCGAAGAAGGCACCCTTGCCCGAGTCCCGCTCACCACGCCCTATCAACAGCCTGCCAACGACAAAAAATCAATCCAGCGACATTTCAATTGGGTTTGTGCTCTCCCGGCCACAGCACGTCGCTCACGCGCAGCAGATCCTCCGAGGACAGCTGGCTCAATTCCTGTGCCTTCAGCAGATGCGCGTTGTTCGAATCGCTGGTGAAACGCAGCATGAGCTGCGCAGCTTGCTCGTAGCGGCCCAACGCGTTGAGATAGCGCTGATGAATCGGTTGCAGCGCGGGCGGCGGCGTGAGGTCACCCATACGCTGCTGCGCCTGACGAAAGCCGGTCACCAGCGTGTCCGCGCGCGCGCGCAGCTCGGTGGTGTCGATGTCCTTCATCTGGTACGCCAAGCCGGCGGAGGTCATGCGCACCGCATCCTGCTTGGCCTGGGAATGGACGGTCCACAGGGAGGCGGCATACGCTTCCTCCGCGGCAGACAGCGCAGGGCGTTCGACGCCGCGTTCGGTCATTGGCAGTGCGGTCGTCCGTGCAGTCGCAGGCATGCGCATTTCGCGCTGTACGCCAAGCGCGACCAGCGCCAGAAGCAGAACGACGATCGCTGCCAGAGCACCGATCTTCCAGTCGACCCGCACCGGCAGACGTGCCGTATGGCTTTCCTGCCCGGGCATCCCTCCCCCCTTAGTGTTGTGCCACGCGGCACGCATGCCGTCGTGTTTGTCTGGTGAGTGGTGGAAATGTAACCGCTCAGGCAGTCATGGTCAATCTGGGAAGCTTTCCTCTTCAATATCTTACGTTTCAATAATTCATCCCACTTAACGTTCAATGAGACGCCCAGTTCGGCTGGCCGGCGAACAATCCGTCGACCACGCCGATCTGGTACATCAGGTACAGCCCGAAGCCCAGGCTGAGCACGCCGGCCACCGCGCGCAAGCTGGCGGTGATGACTGGAACACGGCTTGCCCCCAGCGCGAACGGCGTGGCGATCAGTGCCGTGATCAGCATCATGCCGAGAATGGTGCCGGTGCCGAACACGAGCAGGTAAGCCATCCCCCAGATCGGATCGCGGATGCTCGCCAGGACCAGCAACGCCAGCGCGGCGGAGCCGGCGTGTCCGTGCACGAGTCCCACCACGATCG
>JAHCKU010000168.1 GCA_026125625.1 Burkholderiales bacterium
GCGGCTATCCCATCGAGCAGCTGGCGCAGCAGTGCGATTTCCTGGAGGTGTGCCATCTTCTGCTCAAGGGCGAGTTGCCCAGCGGCGCGCAGAAACGCGAGTGGGACGAGCGCATCCGCAAGCACACCATGGTCAACGAGCAGCTCATCCGGTTCTTCCACGGCTTCCGCCGCGATGCCCATCCCATGGCGGTGATGGTCGGCGTGGTCGGCGCCCTGTCGGCGTTCTATCACGACTCGCTCGACATCAATAATCCGGAGCACCGCGAGATCTCTGCCATCCGTCTGCTGGCGAAGGTGCCGACCATTGCTGCCATGTCGTACAAGTACAACGTCGGCCAGCCGTTCATGTACCCGCGCAACAGCCTGGGCTACGTGGACAACATCCTGCACATGATGTTCGGCACTCCGTGCGAGGAGTACAAGCCCAATCCGGTGCTGGTGCGCGCGCTCGACCGCATCCTCATCCTGCACGCCGACCACGAGCAGAACGCATCCACCTCCACCGTACGTCTGGCCGGGTCGTCCGGTGCCAATCCGTTCGCCTGCATCGCAGCCGGCATCGCCTGCCTGTGGGGGCCGGCGCACGGGGGGGCGAACGAAGCCTGCCTGAACATGCTCGAAGAGATTGGCGATGTCTCGCGCATCGGACACTTCATCCAGCGCGCGAAGGACAAGGACGACGGCTTCCGGCTGATGGGCTTTGGCCATCGCGTCTACAAGAACTACGATCCGCGTGCCAAGCTGATGCGCGAAACCTGCCACGAGGTCCTTGCCGAGCTCGGTCTGCAGAACGACAGGCTGTTCAAGCTGGCGATGGAGCTGGAACGCATTGCGCTCGAAGACGACTACTTCGTGGAGAAGAAGCTGTACCCGAACGTCGACTTCTACTCCGGCATCGTGCAGCGTGCAATGGGCATTCCCACCAGCATGTTCACCGCCATCTTTGCGCTTGCGCGCACGGTCGGATGGGTGGCGCAGTGGAACGAGATGATCAGCGATCCCGAACAGAAGATCGGGCGTCCGCGCCAGCTGTTCATTGGTGCCCCCAGGCGTGATGTCGTGCCGGTGAGCCAGCGCGGCTGACCGGTTCGAGGATTCATGCCGCCGTCGCGGATGAGGCGGGCATCGTACAACTCACGTTAGAAGAGGCCCCATGGCAGCGTTGCTGAAGGAGTACCTGGGAACATCCTATCTGTTCGGCGCCAACGCTCCGTTCATCGAGGAATTGTACGAGTCCTATTTGTCCAGCCCGGATTCGGTGCCCCAGGAGTGGCGGCTCTACTTCGATCAGCTGCAGCAGCTGCCCGGCGCTGCGGACGTCGCGCACGAGCCGATCCGCCAGTCTTTCGTGAGACTGGTCAAGGCGCCACGCCAGGCGGCCGCAGACGCCGCCACGCCATCCGTGGCCGCCGCGGCCAGGAAGCAGGTGTGGGTGCTGCAGCTGGCCAACAACTACCGCCGCATGGGACTGCAGCAGGCCAATATCGACCCGCTCAAACGCTTCGAGAAGCCGCACGTCCCCGAACTGGATCCGGCCTTCTACGGGCTGGAGGAATCGGACATGGAGCAGGTGTTCAACACCGCCTCCATGTTCGGTCCGGATCAGCTTCCGCTGCGCGAGATCGTGCGTGCGTTGCGCGAAACCTACTGCGGCACTATCGGCGCCGAATTCTGGTTCATCACCGACAGCGCGCAGCGCCGCTGGATTCAGCAGCGCCTGGAGTCGATCCGCTCACAGCCGAATTACTCCAGCGATTTCAAGCGTTCCATTCTGGAGCGTCTGACCGCCGCGGAGACGCTGGAGAAATATCTGCATACGCGCTATGTCGGGCAGAAGCGTTTCTCGCTCGAAGGCGGCGACACGCTCATCCCGCTGCTCGACCATCTGCTGCAGCAGGCAGGAGAGAAAGGCGTGCAGGAGTCGGTGATCGGCATGGCGCATCGCGGCCGCCTGAACGTGCTGGTCAACACCTTGGGCAAGATGCCCAAGGATCTGTTCTCGGAGTTTGAAGGCAAGCATTCGGACCAGCTGTCTTCCGGCGACGTGAAGTATCACCTGGGCTTCTCGTCCGATATCAACACGCCGGGCGGGCCGATGCATCTGTCGCTGGCGTTCAACCCGTCGCATCTGGAGATCGTCAATCCGGTGGTGGAAGGTTCGGTGCGCGCACGCCAGCATCGGCGCAAGGACCGCGAAGGCAGGCAGGTATTGCCCGTCCTCATCCATGGCGATGCCGCCTTCGCCGGTCAGGGCGTGGTGATGGAGACTCTGAACCTGTCGCAGACGCGCGGCTATCGCACCGGCGGCACGGTGCACGTGATCGTCAACAACCAGATCGGCTTCACCACCTCGGACGTGCGCGACACGCGCTCGACGCTGTACTGCACCGATGTGGTGAAGATGGTCGAGGCACCGGTATTTCACGTCAATGCCGACGATCCTGAGGCGGTATGCCTGGTCACGGAAATCGCGCTCGACTTCCGCATGCACTTCCAGAAAGACGTAGTCATCGATCTCGTCTGCTTCCGGCGTCATGGCCACAACGAGCAGGACGAGCCGATGGTGACGCAACCACTCATGTACAAGAGCGTGAACCAGCACCCCGGCACGCGTCGGCTGTATGCGGACAAGCTCGTCGCGCAGGGCATCCTGCGCGCAGAAGAGGCCGAGGAAATGGTGCAGACCTATCGCGCCGCCCTCGACCAGGGCTATCACACCAACAAGAACATTCTCACCAATTTCCATCCACCCTACGCCGTCGACTGGAGCCGTTTCAAGGGCAGCCGCTGGAACGATCCGGTCGACACCGCGGTTCCTGCCAGCGAGCTGCAGGTCCTGGGCGAGAAGCTGACCGCGCTGCCCGCCGAGTTCAAGCTGCATTCAAGGGTGGAGAAGGTGATCGCCGACCGCCGCCAGATGGTGCTTGGCAAGCTTCCGCTGGATTGGGGCATGGCCGAGAATCTGGCCTACGCCTCGCTCATCAAGGCCGGGTACGGCGTGCGCCTGTCGGGGCAGGACACTGCCCGCGGCACGTTCTTCCATCGCCACGCGGTCCTGCACGACCAGGCGCGTGAGCGCTGGGATGCAGGCAACCACATCCCGCTGCAGCACATCGCGGAGAATCAGCCGGCTTTCGTGGTGATCGACTCGGTCCTGTCGGAAGAGGCGGTGCTCGGCTTCGAATACGGCTATGCCACCGCCGAGCCGAACGAGCTGGTGGTGTGGGAAGCGCAATTCGGAGATTTCACCAATGGCGCCCAGGTGGTGATCGATCAGTTCATCGCTTCGGGTGAAGTGAAATGGGGCCGGTTGTGCGGAGTGGTGCTGATGCTTCCGCACGGTTACGAGGGGCAGGGGCCGGAGCATTCCTCGGCGCGGTTGGAGCGTTTCCTGCAGCTGTGCGCGGACTACAACATGCAGGTGGTGGTGCCTTCCACGCCGGCGCAGATGTTCCATGTCCTGCGCCGTCAGATGCTGCGCCCGTTCCGCAAGCCGCTGGTGATCATGAGTCCCAAGAGCATGCTGCGGCACAAGGAATCCGTTTCCAGTCTGGATGAGCTGGCTGCAGGCGGATTTCAGCCCGTCATCGGTGAGTCGGATGACATCGATCCGGAAGCGGTACGGCGTGTGGTGTTCTGCAGCGGGAAGGTGTACTACGACCTGCGGGCCGCGCGACGCGAACGCGGCATCCAGGACGTCGCCATCATACGTATCGAGCAGCTCTATCCCTTCCCACACGACGACTATCGCGCGCAGATCGCAAAGTACGCGAAGGCGAAAAGCATCGCGTGGTGCCAGGAAGAGCCGGGTAACCAGGGTGCCTGGCACCGCATCCAGCACTATCTTTTGCGGCACATGCTCAAACACCAGAAGCTGGCCTATGCCTTGCGTCCGTCCGCTGCCTCGCCGGCAGCCGGCTATCTGGCCCTGCATAACGAACAGCAGAAGGCGGTCATCGAGGCGGCACTCGGTGAAACCGTACCAGGGGCGAGGTAACCCCGATCAGCCGCGGACGACACAGCGAATAGCGAACGGAGAAAGGAATGCTGGTTGAAGTCAGGGTTCCTCAACTTTCTGAATCGGTATCCGAGGCAACACTCCTGACCTGGCACAAGAAGCCGGGAGAGTACGTGCAGCGGGACGAGAATCTCATCGACATCGAGACCGACAAGGTGGTGCTGGAATTGCCGGCACCGGGGAGCGGGGTGCTGACGCGTATCGACAAGCCGGACGGCGGAACGGTGGTGAGCAACGAGCTCATTGCGATCATCGATACCGAGGCCAAGGCCAGCATGCAGGCGATCCCTGCTGCCGTGACCAGGCCGGAGAAGCCTGCCGTCGCGGTGGCAGCGGCGGTAGCGCCGAAAGCCGTGGCCGCCGGTGGTGCGCGCACGGGCGAGGCGGTGGTGATGCCGGCGGCGCGGAAGATCGCGGCCGAAAAGGGTGTCGATCTCACTGCGATCCAGGGTAGCGGACGCGGGGGACGCATCACCAAGGAAGACGTCATGGAGCAGCTCAGCCGTCCGGCTGCCAAGCCCGCGCTGGTTCTGCCACCGGTCGACGTCGGGCAGATGCTGGGCGACCGCCCGGAGCAGCGCGTACCCATGTCGCGCCTGCGCCAGCGTGTGGCCGAACGTCTGGTCCAGTCGCAATCCACTGCAGCCATCCTCACCACGTTCAACGAAGTAAACATGCAGCCGGTGATGGATCTGCGCAAGAAGTATCAGGAGCGTTTCGAGAAAGAGCACGGCGTGCGGCTCGGGTTCATGTCCTTCTTCGTCAAGGCGGCAACCCATGCGCTGAAGAAGTTTCCCGTGATCAACGCTTCCGTGGACGGCACCGACATCGTCTACCACGGCTACTTCGACATCGGCATTGCCGTGGCCAGCCCGCGCGGCCTGGTGGTCCCCATCATCCGTAACGCCGATCAACTGTCGCTGGCCGATATCGAGAAGCAGATCGCCGACTTCGGCAAGCGCGCCCAGGAGGGCAAGCTCAGCATCGAGGAACTGACCGGCGGCACCTTTTCCATCTCCAACGGCGGTGTGTTCGGTTCCATGCTGTCGACCCCGATCATCAATCCACCGCAGAGTGCCATCCTGGGCGTGCATGCGACCAAGGAGCGGGCGGTGGTCGAGAACGGGCAGATCGTGATCCGGCCGATGAACTACCTGGCCCTGTCCTACGATCACCGCATCATCGATGGACGCGAAGCAGTGCTGGGCCTGGTGGCGATGAAGGATGCGCTCGAGGACCCGGCGCGGCTGCTGCTGGATATTTGAGATGGCTCAACAATTCGACGTCGCAGTGATCGGTGCCGGTCCGGGCGGCTACACCGCCGCCATCCGCTCCGCCCAACTCGGATTCAAGACGGTCTGCATCGACGACTGGAAGAATGCCAAGGGCAAGCCCAGCCTGGGCGGCACCTGCCTGAATGTTGGCTGCATTCCTTCCAAGGCCTTGCTCGAGTCCTCCGAGAACTACGAGCGCGTGATCGACAAGTTCCCCGAGCACGGCATCCGGGCCAAGGACGTGAGCATGGACGTAGCTACCATGCTGGCGCGCAAGGACAAGATCGTCGATACCTTCACCGACGGGATCGCGTTGTTGTTCAAGAAGAACAAGGTTGCCTCGATGCACGGGCGAGGGTCATTCGTCTCGGCCGGCGAGCACTACCGCATCCAGGTGCAGGATGGTGAGCGCGTCGACGAGATCGAAGCAGCGCACGTCATCATCGCCACCGGCTCGGTGGCGCGCCAGCTGCCAGGCGCGGAAGCCGACGGCGAGCGCATCCTGGACAACGTCGGAGCGCTGGCGCTGAGCGAGATTCCCAAGCGCCTGGGAGTGGTAGGCGCCGGCGTGATCGGCCTGGAGATGGGAAGCGTATGGCGCCGCCTGGGCTCCGAGGTGACCATTCTCGAAGCGTTGCCGGCTTTCCTGCCGGCGGCCGACGAGCAGATTGCGAAAGAGGCCTTTCGCGTATTCAACGGTCCGCTGGACCTGAAGATCTATACCGGCGTGAAGATCGGCGAAGTGAGCCGTGGAAAGAAATCGGTTGCCGTCAGCTACACCGATCGCGACGGCAACACACGCAACGTCGACTTCGACAAGCTGATCGTGGCCATCGGGCGTATGCCCAACACCACCGGGCTGAATGCACAAGCCGTGGGTCTGCGCATCGACGAGCGCGGATTCATCGAGGTGGACGAGCACAATCACACCAATCTCCCGAACGTGTATGCCATCGGTGACGTGGTGCGTGGACCGATGCTGGCGCACAAGTCCTCGGAGGAAGGTGTGGCGGTGGCCGAGACCATCGCCGGGGAAGTCAGCCACGTGAACATGGACACCATCCCCTGGGTCATCTACACCTCTCCGGAGATCGCCTGGGTGGGCAAGACCGAGCAGCAACTGAAGGCCGAGGGCATTGCGTATCGTGCCGGCCAGTTTCCCTTCATCGCCAGCGGCCGCGCCCGCGCGCTGGGAGAGACTGCCGGCTTTATGAAGATGCTCGCTCATGCCGAGACCGATCGCATTCTGGGCGTTCACGTGATCGGCCCCTATGCCTCGGAGCTGATTGCCGAAGCGGTGGTGGCCATGGAGTTCGGTGCCAGCGCCGAGGACATCGCCCGCATCGTCCACGCACACCCAACCTTGTCCGAAGCCATGCACGAAGCTGCGCTCGGCGTGCACAAGCGCACCCTCAACATCTGACCCGCAGCTCGACCAGCACAGCGGTGCACGGCCGCTACCGGGCACACACGCGGCGCTCGCACGCATGACCGGCGATCCATTCCTCGATCGATTGTCGGCGAGCGCGCGTGCCCATGGCTTCGATCTGGATGAAACCCAGAAGCGGGCTGCCGCCGCTTTCGGGCGGCTGTACCGGCAGTTGCAGACGACCCGTAACGGCCGGCGCGGATTGCTGGGGCGCTTCCGGCGTCCAGCCGTGATC
>JAHCKU010000169.1 GCA_026125625.1 Burkholderiales bacterium
TCCTGAAAGCCTTCGATGCCGAGACCGGCAAGGAACTGTGGCATACGTGGGCGGTGCCCGGACCGGGCGAGCCCGGCCACGAGACCTGGCCGCAGGAAGGTCGCTGGAAGGACGCGTGGAAGATCGGCGGTGCCACCATGTGGATGCCCGGCAACTACGATCCCAAGACCGACATGCTGTACTGGGGCGTGGGTAACGGCTCGCCGTGGTTCGGCGACCAGCGCCCTGGCGACAACCTCTACGTCGCCTCGGTCCTCGCCATGAATCCCAACGATGGCGCCATCAAGGGCTACTTCCAGTATCACTGGAACGATTCGTGGGATTGGGCCGGGATGAACGCGCCCACGCTGGTGGATATCAAGCGTGATGGCAAGACGGTCACGGGCTTGGTCAGTGCGCAACGCAACGGCTACATGTACTGGCTGGAGCGTACACCGGGCGGATCGATCAACTACCTCAACGCCAAAGCCTACGTCAAGCAGAACGTGTTCAAGTCGCTCGACGCGGAAGGCCGGCCGACGTACAACGAGGAGCACAAGCCCGGTACCGGCAAGGCTGCCATCTACTGCCCGAGTCTGTGGGGCGGCAAGGACTGGCCGTATGAAGCGTACAGCCCGAGAACCGGCATGCTCTACGTTCCGTTCAACGACAACCACTGCATGCAGCTGGAGGGCAAGATCCAGGAGCGCATCCCGGGTCAATGGTCTGCCGGCATCGACATTCCCGACATCAAGCTGATCGTCGACAAGAATCCCGCGTACATCGGCGGGATCCAGGCGTGGGATGTCAACAGTGGCAAGGAAGTCTGGAGAGAGCAGTACACGAAGTCGTGGAACTGGGGTTCGATCATGACCACGGGCAGTGACCTGATCTTCGCCGGTGGCACCAGCGATCGGATGTTCCGTGCCTACGACGCCAAGAACGGCAAGCTGCTGTGGGAGTTCAAGACCAACTCCGGCATCATCTCGCCGCCCTCGAGCTTCGCCATCGACGGCAAGCAGTACATCGCGGTGGTCTCCGGCTGGGGTGTGGATGCAGCCTTCGTGCAAGGGCTGATGCACGATCTGTCCGGCTGGGAGCCCAAGGAAGTGGCGCAAGGCGGCACCGTCTGGGTCTTCGCGCTCAGCGACTGATCAAGCAATAGCTGCCTGAGCAGGACCAGCCCGGCATCGCGAGGTGCCGGGCTTTTTTCATTCAAGGAGGCTCTGAGCGAATCTCGCGATGCGCGGATGTCGACGCTCAGAACAGATCGAGCTCGCTTTCGCGCAAGGCTTTCGTCGCCAGCACGCCTTCGGCGACCAGCGCTTCGTAGCCGCGCACCTGATTGCGTCCACTCTGCTTGGCGTAGTACAAGGCATCGTCCGCACGTTCGAACACGACTGTTGGATCGTCACCTCTCACGGCGCCGCTGTAGCCGATGCTCACCGTGACGTGGCCGATCTGAGGGAAGGCATAGGCTTCCACCTGCCGGCGGAATCGTTCCAGGGCGGTGTGCGCCCCATCGTCATCCGTGGGCGAGAGCAGCACCACGAATTCCTCGCCGCCGAAACGGAACAGGGCGTCGCTGGCGCGAAAGCAGCTGCGCATGAGTTGCGTCATGAGCAGCAGGACCTCGTCGCCGAACAGATGACCGAAGCGATCGTTGATGCGCTTGAAGAAGTCGATATCCACGATCGCCAGCCATGGATGCTCATGCGGCATGGCGTTGCGCCGGCGTCCGATCAGCTGGATCGTGTGCTTCGAACTGTCGATCACGCTTTGATGCGCGATGCGGCGGGCGAACACGGTGTCGAAAGTCTTGCGGTTGGGCAGGCCGGTGAGCGTGTCGTGCTCGCTGTAATCGAGCAGCGTGATGTGGTTGCGGTAGATGCGCAGCACTCCGTCCACCAGTTCCTGCTGTGCTGGGTCGAGGGCGCGCTCATGCTCGACTTCGAGCACGCCGACCACGGTATTGGTTGCGTGCAGCGGGAAGTAGTGCACGCTGGCGCTTCCGTCCAGGGCCGGCATGTGCACCGGCGCACCGCTGCGCCAGCATTCGTGCATGCCCTCCATGTCCATCAGCAGCGGACACTCGATCGCCTCCATCAGCGGGTCGTACATGGCAATCGGATGACCGGGGCGCAGCCCTGCCATCAGTCGCGCATGCAGGACCTGTCGATGCTCGACCACGTGCCACAGATTGAGCACCCGTGCGCCCAGCAGCCTGCCCAGCACTTCGGTTACCGAAATGCCAAGCAGATCGCGGTCGCGTTCGCTGGTGAGCTCGGCAACGCAGGAAATCGAATCTGGCATGCTCGAAGGGCGGGGGCGGGAACCACATCTGGTCGGGCGACCGCAGGGCTAACGGTCGTTCGCCGGGATACTTAAGGGCCGACCCGATGGCACCCCCTATCTCTTCTAAAGTACAGCCTGCTAGGCCACGCGTACCAGCTGTTTGCCCAGATTGGCGCCCTTGAGCATGCCGATGAAGGCCTTGGGCGCATTCTCCAGCCCCTCGGCCACGGTTTCCCGGTAACGGAGGCGGCCCTGCGCGACCCAGCCCGCCAGCTGCTGGACCGCGCGCGCATACAGGTCGAGGCGGTCGGTGACGATGAATCCCTGCAGCCTGACGCGGTTGACCAGCAGCGAGCGCAGGTTGGTGATGCCGTAGGGTTCGACGCTGTTGTAGTCGGAGATCATGCCGCACAGCGCGATACGCGAGAACGGATTGAGCAGGCGCAGGACGTTATCCATCACTGTCCCGCCCACGTTCTCGAAATAGCAGTCGATGCCGTCGGGGCAGGCAGCGCGCAGATCCTCGTACAGACGCCCGGCCTGGTAGTCGACGCAGGCGTCGAAACCCAGCTCCTGCACCGTGTAGTCGCATTTGGCTTTGCCGCCGGCGATACCTACGGCACGGCAGCCCTGCATTTTCGCAAGTTGACCGACGATGCTGCCCACCGCACCGGAGGCCGCGGACACCACCACGGTTTCACCGGCACGCGGCCGGCAATGTTCCAGCAGACCGGTCCAGGCCGTTGCACCGGGCATGCCGGCCACGCCCAGGTAGGCCGACAGCGGCACCAGATCCGGGTCGACGCGTACCAGGCCCTCGCCGTTGCTCACCGCGTACTGCTGCCAGCCGAGCGGTCCGACCACGAACTCGCCCACGGCGAATTTCCCGCCGGAGGAGGCGACCACTTCACCGACCGCTCCACCGACCATGACCTCGCCGATATCCACCGATTTCGCGTACGACTTGGCGCTGCTCATGCGTCCGCGCATGTAGGGATCGAGTGACAGCCAGTGGATCCTGATCAGCATCTGTCCCGGGCCGGCTTGCGGCAGCGGCGTTTTCACCATCTCGAAGTCGGATTCCTGGACCCAGCCGCTGGGCCGGCTGGCGAGCAGGATCTGCATGTTGGTCGTCATGGGTGCGCTCCTCGTGTTCGGTGTTCGACCCATGATAACCTCTGCCCGCTGACAGGTAGTGCCGGGCTTGCCGCCCGGTTCGAGCAGGATGGGAAGTGCATGGTCGTATACGCATTGAACGTATTCAATCTGTTGCCGGGTAAGGAAGCCCAGTACCGCGACTACAGCGTCAAGGCCGGCAGGATCATCTACGGCTTCGGCGGCAGGGTGGTGGCCTCCGGCTGGCAGCCGCTGCGCCGCATGCACGAGGATCGCGAGCGCCGCCATTTCATCGTCGTCGAGTTTCCCAGCGAAACGGTGTTTCAACAGTTCGTCGACGAGGCCGAGCGTCAGAACATTCACGATCTGCGCGAGACGGCGTGCAGCGACTACATCTGGACCTTGTACCAGCCGTGGGACTTGCGCGAGTGGGTCAGGACAGGACCGCAGTGACGTAACGATGGTCGGCCAGTCATGATCACGCGCATCGCCTGCGCCATTCCGCCTCTGCGGACTACGTCCGGCCAGCGGTGAAGCCGACGCTGGTCCTTCTTCCCGGGCTGCTGTGCGATCGGGCGCTGTGGGCGCCGCAGATCGACGCGCTGGCGGATGTGTGCACGCCGTGGGTTGCCGACCTGACACGCGACGATTCCGTGGAAAAGATGGCCGCGCGTGTCCTGGACGAGGTCCAGGCCGCGCATTTCGCACTCGCCGGACTGTCCATGGGCGGCTACGTCGCGTTCGAGATCATGCGCCAGGCGCCGGAGCGTGTGACGCATCTCGCGCTGCTGGATACGCGTGCACGGCCGGATTCACCGGACGAGGCGGAGCGGCGCAAGACGCTCATGCGCATCACCGAGGCGGCCAGGAGCTTCGCACCGGTCAACAAGCGCATGATGCCGCTGCTGGTGCACGCAGCGCGGCTGGGCGACGGCGAGCTCGTTCGCATCATCCAGGAGATGGCCGATCGCACCGGCATTCCCGGCTATCTGCGCCAGCAGCAGGCGATCATGTCGCGCGCGGATTTTCGTCCCACGCTCAAGCACATCGCGTGTCCGACCCTGCTGCTGTGCGGCCGCCAGGACGCCATCACCCTGGTCAGCTTTCACGAGGAGATGGCCAGCCAGATGCCGCACGCGCGCTTCCTGATCCTGGAACAGTGCGGTCACCTGTCGACGCTGGAAAAGCCGGACGAAGTCAATGCGGCACTGCGCAGCTGGCTAGGGAAACACTGAACAGGTCTTGCGCAGCGCGAGGCTTATGCAGTGTGCCGCTTGGCATGCCACGGCCGGTGCATCGTCGTTCTGCACGTTGGAGGCGACAGATGTGCTATAAGAATCGCCAGCCTCGGACGGCGCATCGCGCGCGGTCCGACGCTTCTGCTTGATAGACGACAACTACAGGGCGATCGGACTTCCTTCGCCCGCAGGTTTCTTTCGAGAGACTCCCATGGCAGACGTAAGCCGACGCGCCCGCGAACTGGGCACCGAGAACGCATTCGTCGTTCTCGCGAAGTCAACAAGCTGATGCGTGAAGGACGCGACATCATCTCGCACCTGCATCGGACAGCCGGATTTCCACACGCCGACCAACATCCAGGACGCAGCGATAAAGGCCATCCGCGACGGCAAGCACGGCTACACGCCTTCGGCCGGCATCGTCGAGCTGCGTGAGGCGGTGGCGCGCGACATCGCGCGCACGCGCGGCCTGCAAGTCGATCCGGCTGATGTGGTGGTGGGCGCCGGTGCGAAGCCGTTCATCGGCTACACCATTCTGTCCGTCACCGACTACGGGGCGGGCGACGAGGTGATTTATCCCAACCCGGGATTCCCCATCTACGAATCACAGATCAGGGCCAATGGCGCGGTGCCGGTGCCGATCCATCTGCGCGAGTCGCGCGCATTCAACTTCGATCCGCAGGAGCTGGCCGACAAGATCACCCCACGCACCAGGCTGCTCATCCTCAATTCGCCGCACAATCCGACCGGCGGCATCATTGCGCGCAAGGACATGGAAGCCATCGCCGATATCCTGCGCAGGCATGAGCAGGTATGGGTGTACGCCGACGAGATCTATGGGCGGCTGGTGTACGACGGTCAGTTCACCTCGATCGCCGCGCTGCCGGGCATGCAGGAGCGCACCATCATCTCGGACGGCTGCTCCAAGACCTGGGCCATGACCGGGTGGCGGCTGGGCTTCGTCGCCAATCGCAAGCTCGCGCCGTACTTCACCACCTGGATTACCAATACCGAGTCGTGCGCCTCCCAGATCAGCCAATGGGCGGCGGTGGAAGCGCTCGAGGGTCCGCAGGAGGATGCCAACCGCATGCGCGACATCTTCTTCGAGCGTCGCAATCTCATCGTCGAACTGCTCAACCAGGTGCCGGGTGTGACTTGCCAATCGCCCGGGGGGGCGTTCTACGTCTGGCCCAACGTCACGCAGGCATGTGCGATGGTGGGGGCGAAGGATTCCGAGGTGCTGCGTGCGCGCCTGCTCAACGAGGCCGGGGTGGCGGTGCTGGCCGACATTCATTTCGGCCCGCGCGTACCCGACGAAGGGCAGCACATCCGCTTCAGCTACGCTGCCTCGAACGACGCGATCCGCGAAGGAGTGGAGCGCATGGCCCGATTCATTCGTGACAATACGCGCGGCGCGCGCAGCGCTGCGTGAAAGGCTGACGCCATAAGCGCAGGCGGACGAGCCCGTGCGCCGCATGCCGGTTGACGCATGATGCGCTGCATATAATAATGATTCTCATTCGGTAGCCGCATGCAGTCTGAGGGAGAGAGTCCGTGGTAGGAGGGGCAGCGAAGGCGTCGGAAGGGCTACGCTCGCCGGCTGCCTTGCTGGGCGTGGTGGCCGCGCACATGGCCCTGGCATGGAGTCTGTCGCATCTCATGCTGTTGCATCCCACACACGTTCCCGAGCCCATTCTCGTGGCACTGGTATCGGAACCCGAACCGGACGTTCAAGCGCAACCGCTGCCGCAGGCGGATGTACCACTGCCTGTCCGCCGCCGTGCGCCTTCCCGGCCACCGCAGCCGGTCGTGCCGCCCGAGACCGAGCCGCCACCACCTCCCCTGACGCAAACGGTTCCGGCTATCGAGCCGCTCCCACCAGCAGTGCCGCCCGCGATCGAGCCGAGCCCGGTGCCGCCGCCGGTCCTGGCTCGCGAGCCGGTAGCCCCGCTGCCGGTGATCGCCACGGCACCACCATCTCCATCTCCGTCCGCCAGCACGCCGGAGCCTGTCCAGCCGGCACTGGCGGCGCAGCCGGAGGCCGCGAGCGACACGGTACGCAACGGCGAAGCGCCTGTGCCACCGCTGTTTGCCGCCGATTATCTGCGCAATCCCAAGCCAAACTATCCGATGATGTCGCGCCGCCTGGGCGAGGAAGGTCTGGTCACCCTGCGGGTGTTCGTAACCGCGGGAGGCGAGCCGCGCCAGGTGGAGCTCAAGGAGAGCTGCGGTTTCCCGCGTCTGGACTATGCCGCGCTGGAAGTGGTGAGGAATTGGCGCTTCGTGCCGGCCAGGCGCGGGGATGCGCCGGTGGATGCATG
>JAHCKU010000017.1 GCA_026125625.1 Burkholderiales bacterium
CAGCTGCTCGCCCATGCTCACCAGCCGGCGTGCAACGTAGAGCTCCATGACCAGACCGACGCCGAACACCAGCACGATTCCCATGAGGATCCCGAACCCAGGGCGATAGAGCCACTTTGGCAGCAGCCAGCGCAACGGGCCGCCGAGCAGCTGCTCGGCACTGAGAGCGAACCAGTAGAGAATGTATACGGTCAGAAGGACCGGAAGGACGGTGACCAGTCCTCGCAGAAAGGTCGTGGTGATTTGCTTCAAGGCAGTGCGCTCCTGAATCCGCCCTCGCCGGGAGCGGCGAGAGCCGGCGCAAGGATAGCGTATCAGCGTCGGCGTGCTGCGCAAGCAGGCCGTGCTCATGCACGCGGCATCCCCCGGAATGCCGCGTGGCACTACGAAGATTTCTTTGGAGCCTCAGCCTGCTGGGAGAATGCGCGCACGATGCGCAGTGCAGCGCAGGCGGCGCCGTAGCCGTTGTCGATATTCATCACCGCGACGCCAGGCACGCAGCTGGAGAGCATCGAATGCAGCGCCGCCTGGCCGCCGCTGGCCACACCGTAACCGACCGAAGTTGGCACCGCGATCAACGCCCCCGGGTAGAGTCCACCCAGCACCGTGGGCAGCGCCGCATCCATGCCGGCCACGACGATCACCACCGGCATGTGCCGGATCTCGTCCAGTCGCGCCAGCAGGCGCCACAGGCCGGCGACGCCGACGTCGGTGATCTCCACGTTCGGCATGCCGTAATAGCGCAGGGTGCGTGCCGCCTCGCGGCTGACGAACACGTCGGAAGTGCCGGCGGTGACCACCGCGATCCTTGGTTCTCCCTGCAGCGGACGCGGCGCACCGAAGAAGCCGGTGCGCGATACCGGCTCGAAGTCGATGGCGCGGCGATGGTGCTCCGGCAGCTCGGTGAACTGAGTCTGGTGCAGGCGCGTGAGCAGCAGCGGCAATGCCTTGTCCTGCGCCTGGTCGAGGATGCGGCTGATGTGGCCCACAGTCTTGCCGCTACAGTAGATGGCCTCGTCGAAGCCGAGGCGCGCGGCGCGCTGCAGATCGAGGGTGATGTCCTGGTCCACGCCTGCGCCTATCTGAGCGGCGGCTTGAAGTGCAGGAAGGCGCTTCCGACCTGATAGCGCTCGAAACGCACCGCGGCGTCGGGGTGCGTACCCGCAAAGCGCTGCTGCACGCGCGCGGTGAGCGAGCGCTTCTTTTCGTGGTCCAGCGCATCGAGCGTAGCTGCATCCAGCTCGATCACGATGGCCTCGACGCGCACCCGGCAGCGCACGGTGCGCGGCGCCAGCAGACCGATGAGCTGCTGTTCGACGTCGTGGATGCCGGCCAGCACGCGCGGATCGATGGCAATGCCGGTCTCGACCCGGCTGGACAGACAGGGCGAGGACGGCAGTTCCGCCACCTCGCCCAGACCCAGCTCCCGTGCCAGCGCACGCACTTTGCCCTTGCCCATGCCGGCTTCGACGAAGGGATGGCGCACGCCGTGCTCCTTGGCGGCGATCAGGCCGGGGCGGTATTCGCCCAGATCATCGACATTGGTGCCGGACACGATCTGGGTCCGGGTGTGGGCGCGGATCGCGCCGTACAGGCTGGTCTTGCAGTAGAAGCAGCGGTTGACCGGGTTTGCGCGGTAGTTACTGTCCTCGAACTCGCCGGCGTCGATCACGTGCAGGATCCATCCTTCCTGCGCGGCGAGATCCCGGGTGCGGCGCGTGCCTTCACCCGGCACCGCCGCGGAAACTGCGTGATACATGACCACCTGTCCGGGCAGCAGGCGATGCGCATAGGCGGCCAGGCTGAGACTGTCGACGCCGCCGCTGACCGCTACCGCAATGCGCTGCATGCCCTGGAGCACATGCTCCAGCGCCGCCAGTTCGGACAGCTGCTCACCCATTGCTCGATTCCTCGTCCTCGGCGGCGCGCCGCATGCGCTCGCGCTCGACACGACCGTGCGCAGCCGCGCGCAAGTCATCGCTTTCGACCTTGGCAGTGTGCAGGCTTCCGCGCGCGGCCACCTTCACACGCAGCGTATGCTCGCCGATGCTGACCTGCATCTGCTCGCGTGACAGGATGCGGCGTTCCACCACCTGCCGGCGCACGCCCAGGGTGGTGGTCTCGGCGAAGATGGCACGCGCCACCTCTTCGATATGCTCGGGGGTGGCCAGCACCTGCACGTGCATGCTCATGCGCCCCTTCTTGCCGAAGGCCGGCATCTGCAGCACGTCCAGCACGCCCGGCGATTCACGCAGCTGATCCAGGCCGATGGCGAGATCCTCGGGCGATTGATCGTCGATTTCGAATGCCAGCACCGCGACCTGGTCGGTGCCGTCCGTCTGCGGCGTTTGCGCAGTTTCGAACGCCAGCAGGCGCAGCACGTTGCTGAGGCCGGGGAACGTCCTGGTGCCGAATCCGCTGCCGCTGGCCAGCAGGCGGCCGCGCACGCCGCGATCGTCCTGGCGCGCGGCCAGATGGCTGAGGATGGCGGCACCGGTAGGCGTGACCCGCTCGCCCTCGAGGTCATCGTCCATGAACGCATAGCCCTCGAGCAGGCTGGCGGTGGCCGGTGCCGGCACCGGGATCCAGCCGTGCGCGCTGCGCACCCGCCCGCGTCCCAGCGGCAGGATCGATACGCTCCAGCTCGCCTGCAGCCGGGCGATGGCAGCCGCCGCACCGACGATGTCGGCGATCGAATCCCAGCCCCCCAGCTCGTGGAAACGCACCGCTTCGATCGGCATCCCATGCACCTCGCCTTCCACTCGCGCGATGCGGGTGAACATGTCGAGCGCGCGCGTGCGCACCTGTGGTTCCAGCGGCGCGCCTTCCAGATTGGCGCGGATGTGTGCGAACGCGGTGTCGTCGTGCGTGTGGTGATGCCCATGCGCATGGGCATGGCGATGCGTCCGCTCGTGCGGATCGTCGACCTCGAAGCGCTTGCCGGTGAGGACCTCGTCGCGATGATCGAGAAAACGGCAGCGCACCTCGGCCGGCAGACCGGCTGCGCGCTGTGCATCCAGTATCACCGGGGCGAGCTCGGGAAAGGCATCGACCACGGCGGCGAGGAACATGTCGCCGGCGACGCCACCGATGGCGTCGAGATGGAGGTGAAGAGACATGGATCGGGACCGGGGGCAGGGAAGCGCTTCCGCGCTTCCCTGCCCTGCCGTCAAGCGTGAGCCTTTTCGTGCGCCGGAGCCAGCATCGGGTAGATCACGCCCCTGGCATCGAACTTCAGCGGCTGGGGCTCGCCGACCACCTCGAACAGGTTGGGATTGGCGCGCACCTGCGCCATGAGCGGCTCGGACACCTGAATGTCGACCAGCTCCAGGGTGTTGCGGATACGCACGATCTTGCAGTCCTGCGGCTTGATCCGCACCACCGTCTTCGCCGCCAGGCGGATCGCATCCTCGTCGGTGTTCATGATCATCGGAACCACCGCGCCGTCGAGATAGGTCGAGGCGATCACGTTGGTGTAGGTCTTGGCGATGTCGAGCTCCTTGTACAGGCGCATGGTGATCACGTCCGCCAGGCCCACGCCGGTGGCATTGCCGTGGGTCTCAGGCGTCAGGCCGAGCACCACGATCTTCTTCACCAGCGGCTTCATGTTCCACTCGATGAAGCGTGAATTGCGGCCGGTGATGTTGGGATCGAAGCCGGAACCGCTGATGTTCTTGCCCATGGTCTCGATGATCAGCACGTCCACCTCGTCGAAGTACAGGCGCGCCATCATCTCCTTGGCCTTGGCCTGCAGCACCGGCTCGCGCTCCCACAGCTGCTCTGCCGGCACCGCCTCGATGAGCGCGGTCTCGTCCGCCGCATTCTCGACCATGCCGACGCCGAACAGGAACTTCTTCTTCGACATGATGAAGCGTGCGGCCTTGGGCAGCAGCTCGCCGAAGGCATCCATGCCATGGGTGTGCAGTTGCGTGGCACCGGTGATCTTGCCCATGCCGATGGTCATCATCTTGACGATGCCGCTTTCGATCGGCGCGCGGAAGTTGGTATGCGGCTTGACGCGGCAGACGAAGGCGAAACCGTCGGCCTCGGAGGCGAGCTTGTCCATGTACACCGGCATGCCGTCGACCTGGCCCAGTTCCACCACTTCCAGGCTGGAGCGGATGGGGCAGCCGATGTAGCTTTCCACCACGCCGTAGTCCTCCAGTACCTGACGCTGGCCTTCGGCCGTCGCCCCGCCATGGCTGCCCATGGCCGGGAACACGAAGGGCTCGGCACCCAGGGCCTTCAGCTCGGCCACCACCTGCTTCACGCACTCGGCGATGTTGGCGATGCCGCGGCTGCCCACGCCCAGGGCAATGCGCATTCCGGGCTTGATGCCGGCACGCACCTCGGCGCGCTTGAACTGCTCCGCCACCGTCTGACTGACGTTGGCCACCTTCTGTGTCTTGAACTTCTGGCGCACGTGCACCATACGGGGCAGCTCGATGTCGAGCCCGCCTGCTATGTTGACTTCGATGCGATCGCCGATCATGGGATATCTCTCCTCCAGGAAGCGTTCAATTCTACTCGCAACGGCCCATTCGGGCAGGCTGGCGTCCGTACCTCATGCTGGCTGTTCGGCCAGCAGCGCTGCGTACAGCTCGAGGTATTGTCGCGCACTCGTGTCCCAGCTGAAATCGCGCGCCATGCCGTTCTTCTGCAGTTGCCGCCACAGCTTCTTGTCACGGTAGGCAGCCACGGCGCGTCCCACGCCGATGAGCATCGCCTCGCGCGTCATGGGCGAGAACAGGAAGCCGGTGGCGGTCTTGTTCGCAATCGTCTGCGGCGTGCAGTCCACCACCGAATCGACCAGGCCACCGGTGGCATGCACCACCGGCGGCGTGCCGTAGCGCTGGCTGTACATCTGGTTGAGTCCGCACGGCTCGAAGCGCGAGGGCATCAGGAACAGGTCCGCGCCGGCTTCGATCTGGTGCGCCAGGCTCTCGTCGTAGCCGATCTGCACCCCGACCTTGCCGGGATGGCTGCGCGCCAGCTGCTGGAAGGCCTCCTGCAGCTCGGCATCGCCGGAGCCGAGGATGGCCAGTTGCGCCGGCAACCCGATCAGCGCCTGCGCGCATTCGAGGATCAGGTCGAAGCCCTTCTGGTCGGTGAAGCGGCCGACGCTGCCAATCAACGGGACATCGTCGGCGGCCTGCAAGCCGAGGCGGCTTTGCAGCGCACGCTTGTTCTCCAGCTTTACCGGCAGGCGCGCAGCGTTGTAGTACTTGGCGATGTAGGGATCGGACTCCGGATCCCAGGCGTCGGTATCGATGCCGTTGAGGATGCCCGTCAGCCGCTCGACACGATGCGCCAGCAGGCCCTGCAAGCCCATGCCCAGCGGCGCATGCTGAATCTCCTGGGCGTAGTTGGGGCTGACCGTGGTGATGTGGTCGGCGTAATACAGACCGGCCTTGAGGAAGGACAGGTTGCCGTAGTACTCGACGCCGTTCGGGCTGAAGGCCGAGGGCGGCAAGCCCAGGCGGCTCAAGGTGACGGCCGGATACACGCCCTGATAGGCGAGGTTGTGGATGGTGGTGACGGTGCGCGCCTTCTCGCCCTGCATGAAATGCAGGTAGGCCGGTGCCAGGCCAGCCTGCCAGTCGTTGCAATGCAGGATGCGCGGGCGCCAGGTTATGGGCGAATGCGCGCCGGCCAGCAGCGCTGCCACATAGCACAGCAGACCGAAGCGCAGGTCGTTGTCCGCCCAGTCCTTGCCGCTGATGTCCTGATATGGACCACCGGGACGGTGGTACAGCTGCGGACAGTCGACGATCAGGAGAGGAACACCGCCGGGCAGCTTGCCGGCCAGCAGCTGGCAGCCGGGCAGTTCCCCCATGGCCGGCAGCGAGGCCAGCCGCCCTTTGGCCTTTACCCCTTCCATCACCGCCGGATAACCGGGCATCAGCACGCGCACCTCCACGCCCTGAGCCATGAGCGCGATCGGCAGCGCCCCGCTCACATCGGCGAGCCCCCCGGTTTTCACCAGAGGCGCGACTTCGGAAGTGACGAACAGAACGGATAATTTGCGCTTGGCAGCCATCAGGCTAGCTCCGAGGTCAGGACGATGCCGGCCAGTGGCGGCAGCGTGATTACGGCAGAGCAGGGCAAGCCCATCCAGGGCAGCGGCTGCGCGCTGACCCCTCCGGCGTTGCCTGCATTGCTGCCGGCGTAATAGGACGAATCGCTGTTGAGAATCTCACCGTAACGACCTGCAACCGGCAGGCCGATGCGATAGGCCTGGCGCGTCACCGGCGTGAAGTTCAGCACCACCACTGCGCAGCTGCCGTCGCGCGCACGGCGCTGAAAGCTGATGATCGAATGATCGGCATCGTGGCAGTCGATCCAGCTGAAGCCCTCGGGCGCGAAATCCAGGTCATGCAACGCCGGCAGATCGCGGTAGAGGCGGCACAGATCGCGCATCAGGCGCTGCACACCGACGTGCCAGTGACGCTGCAGCAACCACCAGTCCAGCTCCCCGGCCGGCTGCCACTCGCGCCCCTGCGCCAGCTCGTTGCCCATGAAATTGAGCTTCTTGCCCGGTGTGGTGAGCTGGTACACCAGCAGCAGGCGCAGGTTGGCGAACTCCTGCCAGGCATCGCCGGGCATCTTGTCCAGCAGCGAGCCCTTGCCATGCACCACCTCGTCGTGCGACAGCGGCAGCAGGAAGTTTTCGGTATAGGCGTACAGCTGGCCAAAGGTGAGCTGGCTGTGATGATAGCGACGGTACACCGGGTCATGGCGCAGGTAGCTCAGGGTGTCGTTCATCCAGCCCATGTTCCACTTCATGCCGAAGCCGAGCCCGCCGAGATAGGTCGGGCGCGACACCATCGGCCACGCGGTCGATTCCTCGGCGATGGTCACGGCGCCGGGAAACTCCTGGTGCACCATGACATTGAGCTCGCGCAGGAACTCGATCGCCTCCAGGTTCTCGCGTCCGCCGTGCCTGTTCGGCAGCCACTCGTGCAGCTGGCGCGAGTAATCGAGGTAGAGCATGGACGCGACCGCATCCACGCGCAGTCCATCGATGTGGAACTCGACGAGCCAGTAGTGCGCGCTGGAGAGCAGGAAGCTGCGCACCTCGTTGCGGCCGTAGTTGAAGACGGCGCTGCCCCAATCGCGATGCAGGCCCAGGCGCGGATCCTCGTGCTCGTACAGCGCAGTGCCGTCGAAGCGCGCCAACGCCCAGCGATCCTGGGGGAAGTGGCCGGGAACCCAGTCCAGGAACACGCCGATGCCGGCAGCATGCAATGCGTCGATCAGCGCGCGCAGATCGTCGGGCGAGCCGAAGCGTGAGGTGGCGGCAAAGTAGCCGGTGGTCTGATAGCCCCACGACTCGTCCAGCGGATGCTCGCTCAAGGGCAGAAATTCGACGTGCGTGAAACCCATGTCACGCACGTACGGCACCAGATGCTCGGCCAGCTCGGAATAGGTATAGGGTCGCCCGTCGGCGTGGCGTTTCCACGATCCGGCGTGCAGCTCGTAAATGTTGATCGGCGCGTGCTGCCAGTCCCAGTCGCCCCTGCGCGCCATCCACGCCTGGTCTTGCCATGCGTAGGCGCCTTCGCCGCGCACGCGCGCGGCGGTGCCCGGCCGATGCTCGAACTCGCGCGCGTACGGATCGATCTTGACCAGCACCTCGCCGCTGGCGCGGTTGCGGATCTCGTACTTGTACAGCTCGCCGGGGCGCAGGCCGGGGATGAACAGCTCCCACACGCCGCTGCCGCCATGCACCGCCATGGGATGCACGCGACCATCCCAGCCATTGAAATCACCGATCACGCTCACGCGCTCGGCATTGGGTGCCCAGACGGCGAAGCGCGTGCCGCTCACGCCCTCGCGCGTCTCGACGTGGCTGCCCAGCGTGCGCCACGCCTGATGCAACCGTCCCGCATTCAACAGATACAGATCATGTCCCGACAGAACCGGGATGAAGGCGTAGGCATCGTGCAGGTCGCGCACGCGGCCGTCTTCCTGCACCGCCAGGCGGTACGGCCGCGGCGGCGCCTCTGCTCCGTTCCATTCGAACAGCCCGTCGGGATGCACGCGCTGCAGCGGCGTCAGGCCGGAGGGCAGATGCAGGAACAGCATCTCGGCGCGCGGATTGAACACACGCAGCCGCCAGCCTCCGCCGTGCGGGTGCAGACCCAGCAGGGCGAAGGGATCGTGCAGGCGTGCCGTGAGCAGGAGCTCGACGAGCGGATCGCCGTAGAGAGTCGAACGGGAGTTCATCGGCGGGGCATGGAAGACCGGCATCGCCCACAGCGCCTCGGCTGTCGTTCCATCCTGCCCGGCTGCGAGGGGCAGGGGCGAAACTTGTGGCGCGCACCTGTCAGGCTCCGTATTATAGGCCGGCGAGTTCCGAATTCCCATTTATTTTCATGGCCCGAGGGGAACAGGAACGGGACCCCGGGGCTCGACGCAGGCCACACCGCCACGGTCGCGCACGCGATATTTGTTCAGAGCTTCCCTAGTGTACTGAGTCAGTAATTCATTGCTGAAAAGCGCCGACAATCGGCCCCAGGGGCGTTGCAATTCCTCGCGAGGTTCCAACCTCGCCTGCGGTTTGCGCCTTGCCTGGAGCCGATTGTCGGCGCTTTTCATCCGAGCCTTCACTCTGGTCTAACATTCTTCAATGAACTACTGACTCAGTACACTAGCAGGCACCCAAAGATGGCAGATCCGACTACTCACCCAATTCGTTCCGGCAGTCTCGACGTGCGCTTCGTCAGCCTGCTCACCAGCAGCACCTATGCGTTGATCCTCGCCGGCGGGCGTGGCAGCCGCCTGATGCGGCTGACCGACTGGCGCGCGAAGCCCGCCGTCCCCTTCGGCGGCAAGTTCCGCATCATCGATTTTCCGCTGTCCAACTGCGTCAATTCCGGCATCCGCCGCATCGGCATCGCCACGCAGTACAAGTCGCACAGCCTGATCCGCCACGTGCAGCGCGGCTGGAGTTTTCTCGACGGCCGACTGAAGGAATTCATCGACCTGCTGCCGGCATCGCAGCGCGTGCAGGAGGATCAGTGGTACCTGGGCACGGCGGACGCGGTGTTCCAGAATCTCGACATCATCAAGCGCAACGACCCCGAGTACGTGCTGATCCTGGCCGGCGACCATGTCTACAAGATGGACTACGGCCGCATGCTTGCCTACCACGTGTCCAAGCAGGCGGACGTCACGGTGGGTTGCGTCGAAGTGCCGCTCAAGGACGCATCTAGCTTCGGCGTGATCGGCGTGAGCGAGGACCTGCGCGTGCGTACCTTCAAGGAAAAGCCGGCACAGCCCGACTGCATTCCCGGCGACCCCGGGCAGGCACTGGCGAGCATGGGCATCTACGTGTTCAATGCCAAATTCCTGTACGAGCAGGTCGCGCGCGATGCCGACGAACCGCGCTCGAACCACGATTTCGGCAAGGACATCCTGCCGTACCTGGTGTCACGTTATCGCGTGTTCGCGCATCGCTTCCAGGACAGCTGCGTGGGCATGAACGAAGGCCGTTCCTACTGGCGCGACGTCGGCACCGTGGACGCCTACTACGAGGCCAACATCGATCTGGTGCACGTGACCCCGGAGCTGTCCCTGTACGACGATGTATGGCCCATATGGACTTATCAGGAACAGCTTCCGCCGGCGAAGTTCATATTCGACGACGACGGCCGGCGCGGCACAGCGCTCGACTCCATGGTATCGGGTGGATGCATCATCAGCGGCTCCGTTGTCAGGCGCTCGCTGCTGTTCTCGAACGTGCGCGTGCACAGCTTCTGCAGCATCGAGGATGCGGTGATCCTGCCCGACGTGGTGATCAACCGGCACGTCAGGCTAAAACGCGTGGTAATCGACAAGGGCTGCGTGCTGCCCGAAGGTTTCGAGGCGGGCTTCGATCCGGACGAGGACCGGCGCCGGTTCTATGTCACCGAATCCGGGATCACCCTGATCACGCCGGACGCACTCGGTCAGAAGATCCACATCCATCATTGAGAGCACGAGCGCGTCGATGAGCGAACCACGCCAGCTCAAGCTGGTGCTGCTATGGCACATGCACCAGCCGGATTTTCGCGATCATGTCACCGGAGAATTCAAACAGCCCTGGGTCTACCTGCATGCGCTGAAGGATTACAGCGACATGGCCGCCCATCTGGAAGCACATCCGCAGGTCAAGGTGGTGGTGAACCTGGTGCCGATTCTGCTCGACCAGCTGGAAGACTACGCCGATCAGTTCGCCACCGGCAATCTGCGCGATCCGCTGCTGCGCCTGCTGGCATGCGAAGACCTCGATGCAGTGGGGCGCGAAGAGCGCAAGCTGCTGCTCGATCAATGCTTCCGCTCCAACCACGTGAAGATGATCGAGCCGTTCGCGCCGTACAAGCGGCTGCGCGACCTGTTCCAGTTCCTGGTGGCGCAGGGCAGCGACGCGGGGCGCTATCTATCGGGCCAGTACCTGGCCGATCTGGTCACCTGGTATCACCTGTCATGGACCGGCGAGACGCTGCGGCGCGAACGCGAGCTGGTAGTACAGCTGATGACCCAGGGTGAAGGCTTCAGCCTCGGGCAGCGGCGCGCGCTGTTCGACTTGATCGGCGAAGTGGTGAGCGGGACCATCGATCGCTATCGGCGTCTGGCGCAGTCGGGCCAGGTCGAGTTGTCCACTACCCCTTATCACCATCCGATCGGGCCGTTGCTGCTGGAATTCGACAGCGCGCGCGAAGCCATGGCGGATGACGCGCCCTTCCCGCGCGCCAATGCCTATCCCGGCGGCCGCTCGCGCCTGATCTGGCATGTGCAGGCAGCACAGTCCAGCCATGCGCGCCGTTTCGATCAGGCGCCTGCGGGAATGTGGCCGGCCGAGGGCGCGGTATCACTGTCGTTCTGCGAGCTGCTGGCCGAGCAGGGCGTGACCTGGGCCGCCAGCGGCGAGGCGGTTCTGCTCAACTCGCTGCGCAAATCCAAGCTGCCGACCGATGATCGCATGCAGGCGCTGTATCGCCCCTACCGCGTCGGCACCACCGGGCACGCACTCATCTGCTTCTTCCGCGACGAGCAGCTCTCGGATCTCATCGGTTTCGAGTACAAGGACTGGCATGGCGGCGACGCCGCGGCCGATTTCCTGCATCGGCTGGAGGCGATCCAGGCGCAGGCGGCGCAGGACGAGACGCCGGTGGTCAGCGTCATGCTCGACGGCGAGAATGCCTGGGAGTTTTATCCCTACAACGGCTACTACTTCCTGCACAGCCTGTATGACGCGCTGTCCGCGCACGCCTCGATCCGCACCGCGACCTGTGCCGAGATCGTGCGCGAGACCGCGCTCACCGCAGAAGTCATGCAGCTGCCACAGGTCGTCACCGGCAGCTGGGTGTTCGGCAACCTGTCCACGTGGATCGGCTCGGCGGACAAGAATCGCGCTTGGGAATTGCTGATCAGTGCCAAGCAGAGCTACGACCTGGTGCTGGCCAGTGGCCGGCTCAGCACCCAGGAAGCGGAAGCCGCGGCCAGACAGCTTGCAGCATGCGAAGGCTCGGACTGGTTCTGGTGGTTCGGTGACTACAACCCGGCAGAGTCGGTGCAGAGCTTCGATCGCCTGTTTCGTGCCTATCTGGCCAATCTGTATCGCATGCTCAAGCTGACACCGCCGCCACAGCTGGAGGAACCGATCAGCGTCGGCGCCGCGCACGCGCGCACCGACAATGCCATGCGGCGAGCCGCGTAGTGGCCGTCTCTCTCCTTCTCGGTGTGCATGCGCACCAGCCGGCCGGCAACTTCCCCGAGGTGCTCGAGGCGGCGCATGCGCGCTGCTATCGCCCTTTCCTGCAGACGCTGCATCGCTATCCGGATTTCAAGTTCGCGGTGCACTTCAGCGGCTGGCTGCTGCAGTACCTGCATGATCATCATGCGCAGGACATCGCGCTGCTGCGCGCCATGGTCGAGCGCGGGCAGGCGGAACTGTTCGGCGGTGGAGACATGGAGCCGGTGCTGGCAGCCATTCCCGCGCGCGATCGCGTCGGCCAGGTGCACGCGCTGACGCAGCGGTTGCAGCGGCTGCTCGGCCGGCAGCCGCGCGGTGCCTGGCTCACCGAGCGGGTGTGGGACAGCACGGTGGTGCCGGCGCTGGTGGATGCGGGAATCGACTACGTCACCGTGGACGACTATCACTTTCTGTGTGCAGGAAAGTCGCCGCAGGCGCTGCACGGCTACTACAGCACGGAGGAGGACGACCGCCGCATCGATCTGTTTCCGATTTCCGAGGCGTTGCGCTACCGGCTGCCGTTCGCGCCGGCGCCCGAAGCCGTGGCCTACATCGAGCGCATGGGCGAGACGGACCCGGATTGCGCGGCGGTGTACTTCGACGACATCGAGAAGTTCGGCATCTGGCCGGAAACCTATCAGTGGGTGTATGAACAGGGCTGGCTGCAGGCCTTCATCGAAGGCGTGCTCGGTTCGCAGCTGATCGTCACCCGTCATTTCCAGGAACATCGTGAGGCCACTTCCACGCGCGGCGTGATCTACCTGCCCACCACCTCCTACGTCGAGATGAACGAGTGGACCCTGCCGGCAGAGCGCGCACACGCCTATGCCGAGCTGGTGGAGCTGGCCCGCACGCATCAACGCTACGAGCAGCACAAGGCATTCGTGCGCGGGGGAATCTGGAAGAACTTCCTGTCGCGCTACGACGAGGCCAACTGGATGCACAAGCGCATGCTGGCCTTGTCCGCCCGGCTGGAGCGCCTGCCGGCCGAACGGCGCACGCCGGCCATGCGCGATCTGCTGTATCGCTCACAGGCCAACGACGCCTATTGGCACGGACTGTTCGGCGGGCTGTATCTGCCGCATCTGCGGCGCGCGGTGTTCGCGGCGCTGGTGGAGCTGGAAGCCCTGCTCGACGACGCCGGCGCGCAACCGGCCGAGGCCGCCTGCGATCTGGACCTGGACGGCGTGTCGGAGCTGTTCATGCGCAACGACAAGGTGCAGGCGGTGGTGCGCTGCGATGCCGATGCCGCCGTCGTGGAGCTGGATGATTACCGGCTTCACCATAACTTCGGCGACACACTGCGGCGGCGTGACGAGCACTACTACCGCAGGGTGCATCGGGGCGAACAGGCGCATGCGCGGCACGAGGGCATCGCCTCGGCGCACGACCGCGTCAGCTTCAAGCACCAGATCGTGCCGGCCGATCTGCAGCCCGACGAGCGCCCGCGTGCGTCGTTCCTGGATCGCATCGAGCTGAACGGCCACTGGCATTGGCCGGTCTACCGCGCGCAGCATCTGACGCGAGGCGAAGCGCGCTTCACCGCCCAGCTGCACGGCATGCACCTTGCCAAACGCTATGAGGTACGCGACGAACGCCTGCTGGTGCACTACGAGTTCAGGAGCGAAGCCGACGCGCAGCTGGAGTCGCAGCTCAATCTGGCCATGCCCAGCTGCGACGGCTTCCTCGGCCGCTACGTCTTCGAAGGCCGCGTGCTGGGCGGTTTCGGACAACCGCTGGTGCTGCCGGCGGTATCCGCGCTATGCATGGAAGACGGCGTGCTGGGCGGCACGCTGGAGCTGCTGACCACCGCGCCGATGCAACTCACCGGTGCGCCGCACCACACCGTGTCGCAGTCGGAGGAGGGCTTCGAGAAGATCATGCAGGCGCTCACGCTGACCATGCGCTGGATGCTGCCGGCTGGAGAAAACACGCTGTGCGTGGCCCTGGACATGCGCAGCGGTCGGTGCGCGATTTGACCTCGATCAAGGCGGTCGATACGGCGTACCGGTACGCTCGCAAAGGTACAAGGAAGGATGCATGAGCGAGATCCGAGAATCGGCGGCGGGACAGGCGCGGCTGGCACGCGCGCTGCTCGATGCAGACGCCTATCCCGATGCCATCGGCATCGAGCACATCGAGACCCACATCTCCCACGTCTTCCTGACCGGCCGCTACGCGTACAAGATCAAGAAGCCGCTCGATCTGGGCTTTCTCGATTTCTCCACCCTCGAGCGGCGCCGCTGGTTCTGCGAAGAAGAGCTGCGCATCAATCGCCGCCTGGCGCCGGAGCTGTATCTGGCGGTGGTGCCGATCACCGGAACACCCGACGCGCCACAGGTCGAGGGCAGCGGCACGCCGATCGAATACGCGGTGAAGATGCGCCAGTTTGCGCAGGCGGACGTGCTCGATCGCGCGCTCGACGACGGGCGCCTGCACCCACAGCAGGTGGACGAGATCGCGCATCAAATTGCGGCGTTCCACGCCGCCGCGGCAACGGCGGCACGAGACGTTGATCATGGCAGCGCGCACGCCGTGCGCGCTGCCGCCGAGCAGAACTTCGAGCAGCTCATGCCCCTGGTCGGTGACCGTGCAGGTGCCGACCTCGAGCGCCTGCACCGGTGGAGCCGGACGCAGGGCGAGCGGCTGGACGCGCTGTTCACGCAGCGCAAAGCCGAGGGCTTCGTGCGCGAATGCCATGGCGATCTTCACCTGGGCAACATCGCACTGGTGGATGGAAACGTGCGCGCGTTTGATGCGCTGGAGTTCAACGAGGCGTTGCGCTGGATCGACGTGCTCAACGACGTCGCATTCCTGGCGATGGATCTGCGCGCGCACGGCCGAGCCGACCTGTCGGCGCGCTTCGTCGATGCCTATCTGGCGCATTCCGGCGACTATGATGGTACGGGGACGCTGCGCTACTATCAGGTGTACCGGGCATTGGTGCGGGCCAAGGTTGCGGCGCTGGGTGCCCAGCAGGCGGACCTGCCCGCCGGGCGTACCGCCGCGCTGCGCGGCAGGTGCGAGGCGCTGATCGCGTTGGCGTATGCGCTCACGAGCGTACCGCAGCCGGCACTGGTGCTGCTGCATGGCGTCTCCGGCTCGGGGAAGACCTGGGGCTCGCAGCACATGCTGGAGGCCACCGGCGCCATCCGCGTGCGCTCGGACATCGAGCGCAAACGTCTGCACGGCATGCAGGCCGCCGCCCGCTCCGGGTCGGCGCTCGGCAGCGGTCTGTACACCGATGCGGGCACACGCGACACCTATGCGCGCCTGGCCCAATGCGCACGCGCGGTTCTGCGCGGCGGCTACCCGGTGCTGGTGGATGCCACCTTCCTGCACGCGCATCAACGCCTCGCTTTCGCCGAGATCGCGCGGGAAGAGGACGTCCCGTTCCGGATTGCGAGCTTCGTCGCCGACGAGGCCACCCTGCGCGCACGCGTGCGGCAGCGACGGGAGCTCGGAGCGGACGCGTCGGAAGCCACACTGGAAGTGCTCGAACAACAGTTGCGCGAGCGCGAACCGCTCACCCCGCGCGAGGCGGCCTGCGCCGCGACGTTCGACACCTCCAGGATGTCCGGCGAGCAGATCCGTGCGGCAACCGTGGGGCTGCTGCTCGAGGCCGCCCCGAACGAGAATCGCGCGTGCGGTCGCAGCATGGAACGCGCATAGCCACGGATCGTACCGATGTATTTCATCATTCTCGGCACCGACAAACCCGGACAGGAACAGATGCGCGCGGCGCTGCGCGATCGTCACCGCCAGCATCTCGGCACTGCCGAAGAACACGGCATCACCTTGCATCACGGCGGACCGACCCAGTCCGACGACGGCCAGCGCATGAACGGCATGCTGCTCATCGTAGAGGCGGAAAACCTGGAACTGGTGCAGGCCTTCGTGCGGGAGGATCCCTATAGCCGTGACGGCCTGTTCTCATGGGTGGAGATCCGCCCATGGACATGGATCACCGGGCGGCCGAACGCCGTCACGCTGCTGCCGTAGACGGCCGGGCGGCCATCATGGCTGCAGTCAACACCACCATCGCCGCCATCTTCGACGAGATTGCCGATCTTCTGGAGATCCAGGGAGCGAATCCGTTCCGGGTACGCGCCTACCGCAACGCCGCCAGCACCATCGGCGATCTCGGCAGCGACGTGCGCACCTTCATCCAGCGCGGCATGCCGCTCACGGACATACCCGGCATCGGCGAGGATCTCGCACACAAGATCCGGGAGATCATCGACACCGGCGGCTGCGAGTTCCTGCGCCGGCTCGAGCAGGAGGTACCGCCCGGTGTAGCCCGGCTGCTGAAAGTACCCGGGCTCGGCCCGAAGCGCGTGAAAACGCTGTGGCATGAACTGGACATCAGCAGCGTCGAGCTGCTGCTGCGGGCGGCCCAGGCGCAGCGTATCCGCAACCTTCCCGGCTTCGGGGAAAAGACCGAACACAAGATCCTGGAGGCGCTGCAGCGCATCTCCGGCGAAGAGCGGCGGCTCGAGCTGGCGCTGGCCACGCAGTACGCCGAGCCGCTCGCGGCCTATCTGCGCGCACTGCCGGCAGTGCAGAGCGTCGAGATTGCCGGCAGCTATCGGCGCATGCGCGAGACCGTGGGCGATATCGACATGGTCGTGATCGCCGACGATCACGCCCAGGTGATGGACGGGCTGGCACGCTATCCGGGCGTGCGTGAAGTCGCGGCAAGCGGCACCACGCGCGCCACCATGCTGCTCGACTCCGGATTGCAGGTGGACGTGCGTGTGGTTCCGCACGCCAGCAGCGGCGCGGCACTGGTGTATTTCACCGGCTCCAAGGCGCACAACATCGCCATTCGCCGCCTGGGCCTGGAGCGTGGCCTGAAGATCAACGAGTACGGCGTGTTCCGCGACGAAGTGCAGATCGCCGGCGAGACCGAGGAATCGGTCTACGCCGCGCTCGATCTCCCCTGGATTCCGCCCGAGCTGCGCGAAGACCGGGGCGAGATCGAGGCGGCACGCGCGGGCCGGCTTCCCGAGCTGATCACGCTGGCCGACCTGCGCGGCGACCTGCACGTGCGCACCACCGCCAGCGACGGTCAGCATGGCGCCGAAGAGATGGCGCATGCGGCACGCGCGCGCGGCCTGGAATACCTGGCGATCACCGATCGCTCGCAACGCCTGGGCGGTGCGAATGGTGTGGATGCTGCACGCCTGGCCAGGCAGAGTGACGAGATCGATCGGCTGAACGCACGTCTTTCCGGCTTCACCCTGCTCAAGGGCATAGAAGTCGACATCCTGGACGACGGCAGCCTCGACCTGCCCGATGCAGTGCTGTCCCGGCTCGACATCGTGATCGCCGCGGTGCACAGCCGGTTCGATCTGCCGCGTGCGCGCCAGACCCGGCGCATCCTGCATGCACTGGACAATCCGCACGTGCACGTTCTGGCTCATCCGCTCGGCCAGCTCATCGGCGAACGCGAGACCTACGACGTCGACATGCAGAAAATCATGCGCAAAGCCAGGCAACGCGGCGTGGCGCTCGAGCTGAGCGCGCACCCCGGCCGGCTCGATCTGAGTGATGCCCACTGCCGCATGGCAAAGGACGAAGGCGTGCTGGTGGCGATCGATTCCGACGCGCATGCAACCTTCGAATTCGACATGCTGCGCCTGGGCATCGGCCAGGCGCGGCGCGGCTGGCTGGAGCGCGACGACGTGCTCAACACCCGGCCGCTGACGCAGTCGCGCGCGCTGCTGCGTCGAGCGCCGCGGCGCGACAAGCGCTGAGCGCGAAGCCGGCGCCTTCTCGCCGGAGTGTGCGCATAACCAGGTTCGGCTGCCAAATCGTCACGCACCGGCAGTACACTCACAATACGTGACGGGCATCCTGCTCACGCAGTGATGCAGTATTTACAACCAGTATCGCCCAGCCGGCGCCTGCAGTCTGCGGCGTCTCGTTCACGGCGCCTGCGCGGCAGTTGATGCAGGTCAAAGTCCTCTCATCTACATGACCGACACTTACCAACAGTAACTTCGCTGCTTCGATCGTCGGCAACAAGGAGCGTATTCAATGGATACCAGCGAAATCACCAGCCAATCGACCACGACCCGCAAACGAAAGGCGGGAAAGGCGGCCGCGTCCCGACCGGCAACGCCACGGGAAGGCTCCGCCGCGGATACCCTCAAGACCGCTGCGCGCGCGCAAGCGGCACAGCAAGCCCGGCAGGCAGCCGCGGTGCAAAGTGAATCCCGAGCGAGACAGGAGATCGACGCGCAGCAATGGCAGCAGCAGGTGGCGGAAGCGGCCTATTTCCGCGCCGAGCTGCGCGGCTTCGTCGGCGGCTCGCCCGAGCAGGACTGGTTCGAAGCCGAGAACGAGCTGCGCCGCCAGGAGCAGGAAACGAGAGCTTGAATCAGCGCGAGGAGTAAACGACCATGGCAAATCTCCAACGTTTCGATCCCTTCCAGGAATTGGACGACATGCTGCGCGGCCTGGTCTTTCGTCCAGTGCGCATGGCGCACGCGCCACAGATCGAGTCGATCAGGATCGACGCCACCGAGGATGACAAAGCCTATCGCATCACCGCCGACATTCCCGGTGTGCACAAGGAGGACATCAGGATCTCGGTCGACGACAACGAGGTGACGATCACGGCTGAATCCAGCAGCGACAAGGAAGAGAAAGAAGGCGAACGTGTCGTGCTGCGTGAGCGCGCATACGGCGCGATGTCGCGCACGCTCACGCTGCCGCAAGCGGTGGACGACGACAACGCCCAGGCGCGCTACGAGAACGGCGTACTGACGCTGACCTTGCC
>JAHCKU010000170.1 GCA_026125625.1 Burkholderiales bacterium
AGCGCCATGCACATCGCGGTGGCACAGGGCGTGGCGGAGCGCGTGCAGCCTGCACTCGAGCGCCTGCTGCGGACACTGGAAGCGCAGGCACAGCGCTTCGACGATGTGATCAAAGTGGGGCGAACGCATCTGCAGGATGCGACGCCGATCACGCTCGGGCAGGAGTTCTCAGGCTACGCCGCCCAACTGAAGCGGGCGCACGAAGCCATCGATGGCACACTGCCGGAACTGTACGAATTGGCGCTCGGCGGCACGGCCGTGGGAACCGGCCTGAACGCCCCACCCGGCTTCGCCGGTCTGATCGCCGAGGAGATCGCCAAGCTCACCGGTCAGCCATTCGTCAGTGCTCCCAACAAGTTTGCGGCACTGGCCGCACATGATGCACTGCTGCGCATGCACGGCGCACTGCAGGCACTGGCGGCGGCACTGACGAAGATCGCCAACGACGTCCGTTGGCTCGCCAGCGGTCCGCGTGCGGGGCTGGGCGAGCTGCGGCTGCCGGAGAACGAACCGGGCAGCTCGATCATGCCAGGCAAGGTCAATCCGACGCAGTCCGAAGCGCTGCTGATGGTGTGCGCGCAGGTCATGGGAAACCACTGCGCGGTGAGCATCGCTGCGGCCGGCGGCAACTTCGAGCTGAACGTGTACAAGCCGCTCATCGCCTACGCCCTGCTGCAGAGCGTGCGCGTCCTGGGCGATGGCATGCGCTCGTTCCACGATCATTGCGTGACGGGTATCGAGCCCGATCGCGTGCACATCGACGAACTGCTGCAGCGCTCGCTCATGCTGGTCACCGCACTCACTCCACACATCGGCTACGACCGCGCCGCCGAGATCGCCAAGAAGGCCTACCGCGAAGACACCACTCTGCGCGCCGCTGCGCTGGCCCTCGGCTACCTCACCGAAGCGCAGTTCGATCAGTGGGTGCGGCCCGAGAAGATGGTGTGAGCGACACACCACGTCGTCGGCATGTGCAGACCACGGTGACACACCAGCTTCGTCGCCCCGGCGTAGGCCGGGGCCCAGGTCTTTTGCCACTGCTCCGGTCGAGGCTTTCGCATCCTGGATGCCGGCGTGCGCCGGCATGACGACATGCTTGTCCCTGCCGCCGCGCTTCAGGCCACCGCGCTCCAGCGCATCACTAGATGCCGCCGATGCACAGGTACTTCACCTCGAGAAACTCCTCGATGCCGTACTTGCTGCCCTCGCGGCCGATGCCGGACTGCTTCACCCCGCCGAAGGGCGCCACTTCGTTCGAGATGATGCCGGTGTTGATGCCGACGATGCCTGATTCCAGCCCCTCCCCCACGCGCCAGATGCGGCCGATGTCGCGCGCGTAGAAGTAGCTGGCCAGGCCGAATTCGGTGTCGTTGGCCATGGCGATGCCCTCCTCTTCCGTCTTGAACCGGAACAGCGGCGCGACCGGACCGAAGGTCTCTTCCCTGGTCACCTTCATGCTGGTATTCACGCCGGTAAGCAGCGTGGGCTCGAAGAACAGCCCGCCGAGGGCGTGCCGCTTGCCGCCGGCGACCACCTTCGCACCCTTGCCCAGTGCGTCCTGGATGTGCTCCTCGACTTTCGCCACCGCGTGCTCGTCGATCAGCGGACCGATGTTCACGCCGGTTTCCGTGCCCGGCCCGACCTTGAGCGCCTTCACCTTCTCCCCCAGCTTGGCAGCGAAGGCGTCGTACACGCCGTCCTGCACCAGAATGCGATTGGCGCACACGCAAGTCTGACCGGCATTGCGATACTTGGACATCATCGCGCCTTCCACCGCGGCATCGAGATCGGCATCGTCGAACACCAGGAAAGGTGCGTTGCCGCCCAATTCCAGAGACATCTTCTTGACCGTCTGTGCGCTCTGCGCCATCAGCACGCGGCCGACTTCGGTGGAGCCGGTGAAGGTGATCTTGCGCACGATCGGATTGGCAGTCAACTCGCCGCCGATATCCTTCGCCCCACCTGTGATCACGCTCAATACGCCCTTTGGCACGCCGGCCCGCTCGGCCAGCTCGGCCAGCGCCAGCGCCGAGTACGGTGTCTGCGTAGCGGGCTTGAGCACCATGGTGCAACCGGCAGCCAGGGCCGGACCGGCCTTGCGCGTGATCATGGCCGCAGGGAAGTTCCACGGCGTGATGGCACCGCACACTCCGACCGGCTGCTTGAGCACGACGATGCGCTTGTCCGCCTGATGCTGCGGGATCACGTCGCCATAGATGCGCTTGCCTTCCTCGGCGAACCATTCGATGAACGATGCCGCATACGCGATCTCGCCCTTGGCTTCGGCCAGCGGCTTGCCCTGCTCGCTGGTCATGATCAGGGCGAGATCGTCCTGGTTCGCCAGCATCAGCTCGAACCATTTGCGCAGAACGCTGGCGCGCTCTTTCGCCGTCTTCGCCCGCCACGCCGGCAGCGCGCGCTCGGCAGCCTCGATCGCGCGCCGGGTCTCGGCTGCGCCCATCTTCGGGATGCTGCCGATGGTTGCGCCGTTCGCCGGATCGGTCACGGCGATGGTCTGCTTGCCATCGGCGTCGACCCACTGGCCGTCGATGTAGCACTGCTGGCGAAACAGC
Organism: Burkholderiales bacterium; assembly: GCA_026125625.1. Taxonomy (GTDB): domain Bacteria; phylum Pseudomonadota; class Gammaproteobacteria; order Burkholderiales; family SHXO01; genus SHXO01. The sequence goes on from JAHCKU010000170.1 coordinate 2,574, forward strand.
TTCTGGTCCTTGAGCTTGATGGAGAAGTGTTCAGTCGGTGCATTCATTGATATCTCCTTGGGAGGGGATAGGAAATGGGGCCGGGAGTTGGAGACCGGGCGGTCGATCGCTGCGCGGCGCCTTTCCCTGGCCCTGTCTAGAGGGTTCCGGGGTAGGCACCACCATCGATCAGGAAGTTCTGCCCGGTGATGAAGCTCGCCTGCGCGCTGCAGATGTAGGCGCACAGCTGCCCGAACTCCTGCGGATCACCGAAGCGCCCGGCTGGAATGGTCTTGATCCGATCCTGGGCTACCTGCTCCACAGGCTTGCCGCTCTGTCTGGCCATGGCGTCGATCCGGCCCATCATGGTTTCGGTCTGGAACAGGCCGGGCAGGATGTTGTTGATGGTGACGTTGTGCATGATGGTCTGCCGCGCAAGGCCGGCGATGAAGCCGGTGAGGCCGGTACGCGCGCCGTTCGACAGCCCCAGGATCGGGATCGGCGCTTTCACCGCGGCCGAGGTGATGTTGACGATGCGACCGAACTTGCGCGCGATCATGCCGTCCACCGTGGCCTTGATCAGCTCGATCGGCGTGAGCATGTTGGCGTCCAGCGCCTTGATCCACACCTCACGGTCCCATTCACGGAAATCACCGGCGGGAGGTCCGCCGTTGTTGTTCACCAGGATATCCGGATTGGGGCAGGCAGCGAGCGCAGCGGCGCGGCCCTGGGGTGTGGTCAGATCCACCGCGACGATATTGACCCGCACCCCGGTGGCCTTGCGGATCTCTTCGGCGGCCTGCTCCAGCGTGGCGGGCGTGCGTGCCACCAGCGTGACGTTCGCACCCTCCTTGGCCAGTGCCAGGGCACAACCCTTGCCTAGCCCCTTGCTGGCTGCGCACACCAGCGCTGATTTACCTGCGATGCCCAGATCCATGTTCGTCTCCCTTGTTCCTTGGCCCATGCGCTCCCCGGATTCCGAAGCGCTCAAAAGAAAAATGTTCAGTACGCCCTCAGTAAGCGGCAGCGCGCCAGCATATGCGCTTGCCGGATTCTTCGGGGCGCTCGAAAAAATGGGCGCCTATCCTGACCCATTCACGCGCGGTTTGCAAACCTCCCGGACTTGCCCAGGCGCTCAACGAGGTGCGCGCATTGCCGTTGCTATAATCCCTACAAAGAACCACAAGGCATACACACGCCATGTCTTTCTCTCTGCTCAGGATGATGCTGTTCTTCGGCGTGCTGTCGCTTGGCGGATGCGCTACTGGCCCCAATCCCAAGGATCCCTGGGAGCCATGGAACCGCAGCATGTACGAATTCAACGAAGTCCTCGACAAGGCCGCACTCAAACCTGTCGCGAAGGGCTACAGGAAGGTCGTTCCCCCTCCGGTACGCGGCGGCGTCACCAATTTTTTCAGCAATTTCCGTGACGTCACGGTCGCGGTCAACAACTTGCTCCAGCTCAAGATCGGCAACGCGCTGTCGGACGTCGGACGCGTCGTTCTCAACAGCACGGTCGGCCTGTTCGGGGTGTTCGACGTGGCCACCCCGCTCGGACTGGAGAAGCACAATGAGGATTTCGGTCAGACACTCGGGTATTGGGGCATGGCTTCGGGTCCATATCTGGTGCTGCCGCTTCTCGGTCCCAGCACCGTGCGCGATTCGGTCGGTCTGGTGGGTGACTATTTCACCGATCCCGAGTTCTACATATTCGACGGCGACGCGCTCGGCTGGGCGGTGTTCGGCACGCGCATCGTCAACCTGCGCGCCAATCTGCTGGAGGCCGAGGAAGTGTTCGAGCAGGCTGCGATCGATCGCTATGCATTTCTACGCGATGCCTATCTGCAGCGTCGGCTGAACCTCATCCATGACGGCAATCCACCTGCCGGCACCGGAGGCGAAGATGGGGCGCAGCGTCGCAAGTCGCTCAGGGAGCTCGAAGAGGAATTGGGGATCGAGGACGCACCCGCTGCTGCCCCCGATGGAACCGTTGCACCGGACAGTCCTGCACCATCCGAGTCTCCCCGGTAGGAAGACTCTGAGCAGGTCTCGCGACGCGCGTCGCCGTTGCAGCGACGCCCGGCTGTCTCTGCTGCTCCTGGCATTGATGTCGAGCCTGGCGTCGCCCGCAGCCCTGGGCGGGGAAGTGCTGCTGCCACCGGCCGACACTGCCGCGGCCGGAGCCAGCGTGCGCGTCGAGCTGCTGATCACCAACGACACCACCGAACCGCTGCGCTATCCGATAGCCGATGCGCTGCGCACCCGCCTCATCGCCAATGATCAGGCGTTCCAGATCGACCTCGAACGTGAACCCGACGCGCCTGCCGGCCAGCTCGAGCTCGCTCCGCAAAGCTTCCGACGCATCGGCTACCGTCTGCAACTGCCGTACGATGCGCGCGGTGCAGTGACGCTGCGCACGCTCGACGGCACCTCGCGTGCAGTGATGTTCACCGTCCTGCCACCGGAGGAAGTCGCACCGCCCGAGCCCGGCACGCCGACCGCCGCGGCTGCACCGCCCCAGCCCGATCCTGCGATCGCTGCGCCGTTGACGCGCGAGAGCGCCTTTCTCGCCGCACTCAGCGTGTATGAGCCGGTGTACTTCTCGGTCGGCTCGCACGGCGGCAGCAACGCCAAGTTCCAGCTCAGCTTCAAGTACCACCTGTTCAACGAAGACGCCGGTCTCGCGCGCCGAGTGCCCGCGCTCGGCCATCTCTATCTCGGCTATACGCAGACCTCGCTGTGGGATCTCGAATCGGAGTCGAACCCCTTCCGCGATACCTCCTACAAGCCGCGTCTGTTCTACGCCGACCCCGACGTCTGGCATGCGCGCTCGCGTCCCGTACGCCTGGGCGCGGAGCTGGGCATCGGGCACGAGTCCAATGGTCGTAGTGAAGACGACTCGCGCAGCATCAACATCCTCTACCTGCGTCCCGCACTCACCTTCGGTGCTGCGGGCAAGTGGCAGCTGATCCTGGCACCGATGTTGTATCACTACCTCGACAAGGCGGACAACGACGACATCGCGGAGTACCGCGGCCACGTCGACTTCATGGCTTCCGTGGGCAAGTCCGACAGCTGGCAGCTCACCAGCATGCTGCGCGAGGGCACCGGCGATGGGTGGAGCCTGCAGCTCGACCTGACCTACCCGCTGCGCAGCGTCGCGCTCGGCAACCTCAACGGCTATCTGCATTTCCAGTATTTCGGCGGCTGGGGCGAGAGCCTGCTCGATTACAACCGGCGTCTGCCCGCACAGTATCGTCTCGGACTGATGATCGTGCGGTAGCAGGCTGCGAAGCTAAGAGTCAGTCCGGCTATACTGCTGACGTACCGTCGCACAGGTGCGACGCACACTCAATCCACCTCCATCACCCTTCGCCATGAAGCGTCTTCTCGATTCGATGCGCACGCTCGCCGTCGTCTTCACGCTTGCCTTCTCCACGCTGGCCCTGCCGCTGGCAAGCGGCCCGGCGCATGCCGCCGGCGCAATGGATGCGATCAGCCAAACGGGCACCATCCGCATGGGCTACCTGACGTCGGCGCCGCCGTTCTCTTTCGAGCGCAACGGTGAGCCGGCCGGCTACTCGGTCGAACTGTGCCAGGCAGTGGCGACAGATATCGGGCAGCAATTGGGACGGACGCTTCGCATCGAATGGGTCGCATTGTCACTGCAGAACCGGCTGAGCGCAGTACAGGAGGGACGGGTGCACGTGGAGTGCGGCACCACCACCTGGACGCTCTCGCGTCAGGAGCAAGTGGATTTCAGCCTGATGACCTTCATCGACGGTGGCACGGTTCTGGTGCGCGCCGACGAGCCGATCATGAATCTCAAAGACCTGGCCGGCAAACGCATCGGCACGGTTCCAGGCACCACGACCGAGGCCAACCTGAAGCGGGCGCTGACGCGGCAAGCACTGACGGCCGAGGTGGTCGCAGTCGATTCGCCCGATCGGGGATTGGCCATGCTGTCGGCGGGAGAACTGGACGGCTACGCCTCCGATCGCCTGGTGCTGCTCGGCCTGGGCCTGACCACCGAAGGGATGAAGGAGCTGCGTCTGCTCGACGAGGATTTCTCCGTCGAACCGTATGCGCTGGCCTTGCCGCGCAACGACCCGGATCTGCGTCTGGCCGTGAATCGTGGCCTGGCCAGGCTGTACCGCGATGGTGGCATCGAGCCGATCTTCGAGCGCTGGTTCAGCCTGCTGGGCGATCCGAGCGTCCTGCTCGCCGCCTTGTACTATCTGCAGGGCATTCCCGAGTGAGGGAGTCGATGAAGTGGACGAGAGGTGAAGCAGTGGCGGCGAAGTCGATCGCCAGTACGATGATGATGCTCATGTTCGGGTTCGCGAACGCGGATGACATACCCCCTCCTCCACCCATGCCCGAGGGGG
>JAHCKU010000171.1 GCA_026125625.1 Burkholderiales bacterium
GCTGCGCCAAAGCACCAATAGCAGGACCGTGTCGGATCCCACACCAGCGAAGCACCACCGCCAAAAGTCTGCATGGAGCGGCTGGACTGGGAGACTGTTTCGCCCGACCAGTCGATGCCGATCGAAAACGCGGTGGCTCCGTAGCCATTTCCCCCGATCGTCAGGCCGGTGTTCGTGGCCGGATCGTATGCCGAGCTCCCGTCGCTGTTCCATTGTGCGCTGACAGATCGCAGCGGACTCCAGCTATTGCTGGCCACCCGATAGAATGCATAAGTGTTGAAACTGACCCATCGGTCCATCAGCAATATCTTGCCTGCAGCGCCATTGGCGAGCGCCATGCCGGCGAACTGCATGCCTGGCCAGGTTGGCAGGCGTGTCCAAATCGAAGCCGCCTTGTCGTAACGCAGTGCCTGAACCGTAAATCCACCCGACGGATAGGACGAGCCTCCAAAGCGATAGAGCGCCGTGCCCATGTCCACCATGCCGTCGTAGGTATGTACCGAGATCGGCGCACCGGTGGAGCCCGACGACATGTCGGAGGTCACGCCGGTCTGGCCGGCATTTTCGACAGACCAGCCTGTCGGGCGCGAACTACCGGCGAAGTCGAAGCTGGTAAGACTATTGTTTGACGAATCGGCATGGCCGCCGCCGTGCACGTACATCTTGGTGCCACTTGTGGATTTGGCACCTCCGCTCCATGGGCGCATGATGTCGTCGTTGCCAGCCCACATGGAAGGCATGACCGATCGCAAGGTCGAAGTGCCGTTCGAAGGCGCATAGTTGCCTGCGAGTGAGCGCACCTGAAATGGGACCAATGTCGAGATGTACTCGGGCATGGTCGATCGTACGCACGCCGTGGAGGCAGGGCCGCTTCCGCCTGCGGACATTTGCGGCGGCGGGCAAGGCAATGCCTGCGACCTGCCCATGAGCGGCACCGTCGCTCCGAGCAGGCCCGCCGATGTCATCAAGAAGTCTCTACGAGTGGACATGTTTCCGTCTCCAGAAGAGCCCTGGCATTGCGCCATGGCGCCGACCGCGTATCAGGTGAACTATATAGGCGTCTCCTGCTTGCGGCCATGTCGCAGGGTGCCGACAGCATGGCATTGCAGCAAGCCTCGCTTGCGTCGCGAACTCATGACCCGGCGTGCGAGGAGTGCTCGTCCAAATGTGAACCCCGTCTCAGTTGGCAGATGTGCACTGCGCGGGCAAATCTCCGGCCCCGGCGGGTAACGGGTATGATCCGGCACCAGGCGATTGGGGAGCGCTGCGTCATGCGAGGTCAGAAGCCGTGAAGGTGTTCGCATTGCGGGCCGGGATCCTGTGTTCACTGGCGTGGGGATCGTGCGTGCTCGCGCAAGAAGTACCGGGATGCGGCGACTTGCACAATGCGTATGGCCCGTTTGACTATCGGGACCCGGTCAACAAGCGGGACAATCTGCCGATCGTCGAGACATTCCATTTCACGCCCGACGTAGAGTCCCTCAGGCACGGCAGTAGCGGGACGGTCCTCGGCGATCTCAGGTACACGCTGCGCGCGTTTCCCAACCACCATCGCGCGTTGAAGTCGATTGCGCGGTACGCGCTGGCAGGCGGGCAGTTTCCGATCGATGACTCCATCCCATCGGCGGAGTGCTACTTTGACCGTGCAATTGCTTTTCGGCCTGACGACGCCGCGGTGCGCGTAATCTACGCGAACTACCTCTTCAAGACGGGTGGGCGAGAGGAAGCGCGCAAGCAATATGAAGAAGCGTTGCGGCTAGCGCCCGAGTCTGTCGAGATCAACTACGTAGCGGGCCTGTTTTTCGTCGACATTGGTGATCTGGAGCGGGCGAGGAAGCTGGCAAAGATGGCCTATGACAACGGCTATCCGCTGCCAGGACTCAGGAAGAAACTTGTGGCGGCGGAAGCGGCTGGCAAGAGCGCGCAGAAGAAATAGCGCCCCTCCGTGGATCGCGGAGCGACACTCACTGGCGCCGGGGTATCAGGCGCCTTGCAATGGTGCGCAGTTGTGCCGAGAAGATATGACCCATGCCCCGGATCGTCCGGCGCGAGTAGGCGCGGACGCCAAATATTTCGCGCGCCGCCGACATCCATTCGCGCTTGTACGCCTCGGAGCCCACTCCGTAGTCGATGCAAGCCGAGCCATCGCGATCCAAAGCCTGTTTGAACATTTCACGGGACAGTATTGCCCCGACCGACAGGTCGGCGAACTGCTCATCGTATGCGAGCTTGTAGATGCACGCCTCGCCCATGGTTGTGATCCAGAACTGTGCCGCGACCGGCCTCCCGTCGGCGTAGAGCACTCCCAATCGGAGGCAGTCGTTTGCGACGAGGCGTCGTGCGAGATCCGGAATGAAATCCGGATGGGGCTCGGGCCGTTTCCAGCTCGAGCCGTAGACGGTTACGTAATCGTGCACACCGCGCAGGATGTCATCTGTCGGATATCGATAGAGCTCGATGCGGACGTCATGGATCTTATGCAGTTTTCGGCCTTTGCGCTCGATCGTGTTGCGCAGGCGCGATGGCCGGGCCGCATAGTACTGGTCGAAATTGATGCCGGCGCAATCCAGGTACCAGTTCTCGAACTGGCGGTGGCGGCGCACTGAATAGCCTGCTCTTCGGAGGGCATCGACCAGCTCCGCGGTTGCGGGATTCGAATCCTTGAGGTAGTCGAGTCGAACGGAATGCCAAAGTGGCCGTTCCGCGCCGATGAATTGCGCGAGATGGTGGGCAACTTCTCGCACGTCCGCCCCAACTCCAATGATGGGACTGAACTCCATGGTGTAGTAGTTGCTGAGGCTCGAAAGTTCACGATGCTGCGCCTCCCTGGTGCAACAAAACAGACAGGCCAATACCGCGCCTGCGTCATCCCTAACCACATACAGTCGGGGCCTCACGGTGCCTGCGAGGGCCGTGGAGTACAGGCACTCATACCAGTCGAGGGACTCGAACCACCTGCGCTGTGTCACGGAGCGGCATAGTTCGATGGCGCCTTCCGGCAGGTCATCAAAGGAGACGTGAACTGAAACTTTCAATGGGTGCGTGCCCTCATTCGTGCCCAAAATCCCGTCGGTGCAGGCATGGCGGGATTATGTGGCATTGTGGGCGGGCGTTCAGCCCGGATGTTGTGACATGATCGACAGATGGGTGGGGGTAAGCGCGCGATTGAGGAAGTCCCTCGCGCCGAGCATGCCGGTGAGGTGCGGTCGGCAAGGAAGAGAGGCGGACGACGCGGGCGTTGCGGCTTGGTGGTCGCGACATGTGTTGTCACGATGATATGCGCGTATGCATATGGCGTGATCTCACACCGCTACGAGCTGTTTCCGTATCACTATGCGGTGTGGCTCGTGCGCGGTGGGGCCTTCGAAAGCTGGGCGGCACGTGGAGGCTACGATGTGAGTATCGGCCGCCGGCCGGCAAGCTGTGCCGGGATCGGGCCGCGCACGCTGGTGTTGGCTACATTCGGACAATCCAATTCCGCCAATTCGGGCGCAGGTCGTTTCGGAAGCGCGCCCGGAATTTACAACTTCAGTTTGTTCGACGGGCGCTGCTTCGAGGCGCAAGACCCCCTGCTCGGCGCTGGAGGCGACGGTGGCAGCGTGTGGATTCCGCTTGCGCAACAGATCATCGAGAGCGATCTGGCGGCGAACGTGATCATTGCACCCATCGGGCTCGGTGGCACCCGCGTGGAAGACTGGGCTCCCGGCGGCATGCTGTCCGGCAGGTTCAACAAATTGAGCGAGTCGCTGTCGCGCGCTGGCCTGCGCGTGAGCGCGATCCTGTGGCACCAGGGCGAGAGCGACCGCGGCACCGGTGCCGAGGCCTACCGCGCCTCGTTTCTGTCGCTGGTTCATGGTATCCGCCGATCCGGGATAGCGGCACCAATTTATGTCGCACGTGCCACGCGCTGCGGGGACCTCGTCAATCTCGAGATCAACGCTGCGCAGCGCGAGCTCGGGCTGGGTTATGCAGCATTGGGCCTGCGATCGGGCCCGGATACTGATACGCTGGCGGGGCCGATATGGCGTGACGGATGTCATTTCACGCAGGCCGGGCTCGTGCGACACGCGGGCATGTGGTTCGATGTACTGGCGCAGGATGTTCCAGGACTGCTCGAGCAGTCGGCACACTGAGCTGACCGGGGGGCAGGTGACGGGGCAGGGGGGGCGTGTGGTGCAAGCCGCACGGCAAGGACGGGGGCGCACTCTCGTGCGGGTCCTGTTGGCGTTGCTGGTGGTGCTGGGAAGCGGCGAGCTTTTCGTACGTTCGTTCGTGGGAGGCCCGTCACCGCAAGCCTACGATCCGGAAATCGGGTTTTCCTATCAGCCGGGCAGCGACCTGTTCCAGGCGAAGGAAGGTTTCACACACCTCCATTTCAACGCGCTCGGGCTGAACGACCGTGAGCCGGCGCGAAAAGGCGGTCGCTGCAGGGTACTGGTGATTGGCGACTCCTACACGGCCGCATTGCAGGTCCCGCAGGATCAGAATTTCACTTCGGTAGCCGAGCGCCTCGATCCCCATCTCGATGTCGTGAATGGGGGTCGCGACGGGCTATTCCTGGGCGATATGCACAAGGTTGCGGCAAGGCTTCTTCCGCAGCTGCGGCCCGACCTTGTCGTCTATGTCATCAGTGAGAGAGCCGTGGAAACTGATATTGCCCTGCCCGGCTTCAGTGTGATCGTTGATCCGCGATCTGGGGCGATAGTCGACGCCGTCATGCAGGTCGAGGGGCAGGAATCCCTGAAGCGGATCTTCGGCCCAGTCCTCAGTCGCTCGGCCCTTGCCACCCGGCTATCGGCCCAGTTCAAGCCCATGGTCGTCGACCTGATCGGGCAGATTGATTCCTGGCGCCACGGCCTATCAAGCTTCGGCGAAGCGCAGGCGGCGCAAGCGGCGCCAGGCCGCGCGTCGGTGCCGGCTCCGAGTGACGTCGAAGTCCTGACCTTCATATTCCGTCGCTTTCGCGCACAGGCGCCGGCAGCCCTCTTGTACATCAACGGGCTGAGCTATGCGCCGCACCGCAAGGCTGCCGTTGCGGCGACTTCGAGTGCAGCGGAGGTCGTGGCCGTGCGAGCGGCGACCCGGGCGGGCGTGAGCTTCCATGATACGGGTGAGTATCTGGTCGAATCGCTCGCGCGCACCGGGCAGCCGCCCTTCGGCTTCAACAATGCCCTGTTGCCGGGCGGGCACCTGAACGCGGCGGGTCACGCAGCCGTCGGTCATGCCCTGCTCGATCTCGTGGATGAGCTCGGCCCCCAACTCGCCTCCGATTGCCGAATCTGATGATTTTCACCTCCATCACGTTCTTCGCCTTCTTCGCGCTCGTCCTGGCGCTAATGGCGCTGATTCGAAGCGCGCGGGGGCGTATCTGGATGCTGCTCATCGCGAGCTACATCTTCTACGGCAACTGGAACGCAAATTATGTCCTGCTGATATTCATGTACGGGCTATGGGGCTGGGGCCTCGGACTTGCGATGTACAACGCATCGACGCCAGCCAGGAAGAAGTTCTACTTCTGGCTGAGCGTGGCGCTGAGTCTCGGCACGCTCGGCTATTTCAAGTACGCGAACTTCTTCGGCGACAACATTGCGCGGCTGTTCGACGCGCGTGCCTGGGACCAGGTCGATGTGGTGCTGCCTGTGGGCATCTCGTTCTTCACGTTCCACACGATGAGCTATCTGATCGACCTGTATCGCGGCAAGATCGGCCCGAGTCGCGATCCGGTCAAATTCTTCCTTTTCGTTTCATTCTTTCCACAACTCGTGGCCGGCCCTATCCTGCGCGCATCCAGCTTCCTGCCGCAGCTCGACCGGACCTTGCGCGTGACCTGGCCCAACTTCGTGAGCGGTGCACAGTTGTTCATCGGCGGTGCGATCCAGAAGTCGCTGTTTGCGGATCACCTGTCGATATTCGTCGATCAGGTTTATCGATCTCCCGAGATCTATTCGGCGGGGACGCTCTGGCTGGCCGTGGCGGCGTACTCGATGCAGATATTCTGTGATTTCGCGGGCTATTCGCTGATGGCCATCGGTACCGCGCGGATACTCGGTTTCGAGCTTCCGGAAAACTTCCGCATGCCGTACCTGGCGCGATCGGTGGCGGATTTCTGGCATCGCTGGCACATCAGCCTCTCGACCTGGCTTCGCGACTATCTCTACATCCCCCTGGGCGGGAACCGGTACGGGCCAACCCGCACACAAGTGAACATGTTCATCACGATGTTGCTCGGTGGGTTGTGGCATGGCGCGAGCTGGAACTTCGTGCTGTGGGGGGCGTTGCACGGTATCGCGCTTGGATTGCATCGTGCCTGGAGCGGTTGGCGCGACCGGCGTGGACGAGGGGCGAAGCCAACAGGGTGGCTTCCGTCACTCGTTGGCTGGTCAACGACTCTCTTGTTCTGCTGTCTGGCCTGGATCCCCTTCAGGAGCCCCACTTTAGAGACCACGGGAATCTACCTGCGGGGTCTGCTGCCAGGGGGCGATGGCATTGCCTGGTATCACACGCCGACCCTTGTCATCCTGCTTTTGGCCCTGATCTGGCATGCCGCCTGGCAGTTTGCGCCCCGGTTGGTCGATCGGCTGCCGTTCAGACCGGCGGAGCTCGTGAACTGGCCGGCCTTGCTGACACTGGGGTACGCGATCTTGATGCTCATTTTACTGGTGCCGCTCAACACGCAGCCGTTCATCTATTTCCAGTTTTGAATTGGCTGCTGCGGTATCGTGGGACTTGAAGGCGAATGAATCAGGGACGTGTATAAAGCCATGAAGGGAATCATCCTGGCGGGAGGCCTCGGTACCCGCCTCAACCCGCTTACCGAGATCACCAACAAGCATCTCCTGCCGGTCGGCCGCGAGCCGATGATCTGGCACCCGGTGCGCCAGCTGGTGGGCGCGAGGATCACCGACATCA
>JAHCKU010000172.1 GCA_026125625.1 Burkholderiales bacterium
CGCTCGAAGTAGAGGTCCATCCCTTTGCGAAAGGCTTGCGCGCCGATCAGGGTGTGGATCATGCGCACCACTTCCGCGCCTTTCTCGTACACCGTGGGCGTATAGAAGTTGCTGATCTCCATGTAGGACTGCGGCCGCACCGGATGCGCCATGGGTCCGGCGTCCTCCGGGAACTGCGCCGCGCGCAGCTGACGTACCTCCTGGATGCGCTGCACCGGACGCGAGTACATGTCCGCTCCGAACTCCTGGTCGCGGAACACCGTGAGCCCTTCCTTGAGCGAGAGCTGGAACCAGTCGCGGCAGGTCACGCGGTTGCCGGTCCAGTTGTGGAAATACTCGTGCGCGACGACGCGGTCGATCAGCATGAAATCGGTGTCGGTGGCCACGTCCGGGCGCGCCAGCACGTACTTGGTGTTGAAGATGTTGAGCCCCTTGTTCTCCATCGCACCCATGTTGAAGTCGCCGACGGCGACGATCATGTAGTGATCGAGATCCAGCTCCAGGCCGAACACCTCCTCGTCCCATCGCATCGATTTCTTCAGCGCCTGCATGGCGAAGCCGCACTGATCGAGCTTGCCCGGCTCGACGTAGATGGCGAGCCGCACCTTGCGCCCCGATGCCGTGACGAAATCGTCTTCGAGCTCGTCCAGCCTGGCGGCGACCAGCGCGAACAGATACGAGGGCTTGAGGAACGGATCCTCCCACTTGACCCAGTGCCGTCCGGACTCCTCCGCGCCACTGTCTACCAGGTTGCCGTTAGACAGCAGCACCGGATAGCGCGCGCGCTCGGCATGGATGGTGGTCGTGTAGCGCGCCATCACGTCCGGACGATCGAGAAAATAGGTGATGCGGCGGAAACCCTCGGCTTCGCATTGGGTGAAGTAGCCGTCCTTGGACGCATACAGTCCCATCAGCTTGGTGTTCTGTGCGGGCAGGATGCGCACGCTGGTCTGCAGCGTGAACGCATCCGGCACGGCAGCGATCGTGAGGTGCTCGCGATCGACCTTGTAAGCGCCGCGCTCCAGGGTGCGGCCGTCCAGCTTGACCCATTCCAGATCGAGCTCGTCGCCATCGAGCACCAGCGCTGCCTTCGCATCGGCGGCGGCCGGGTTGCGGTGCACGCTCAAGGTGGCCTCCACACGCGTGAACGCCTCCTGGATGTCCACATCGAGATCGACGGTGGAGATCAGGAACGCGGGAGGCGTATAGTCCTTGAGGTAGATGGTACGGGGAGCGGGGTTGAGCATGTTGATCACGATGTGCAATCCGAGGCGAACCAGGAGCAAGTCTACCTGCAAGAACCTGGTCCGGTAGTTGGGCTTGTCCGGGTCGGCATGTAGAGGCTGATCTGTTGCCGCTGGGCCCGGCCTGCGCCGGGGCGCCGAAGCTCACACCTCGTCATTCCGGCGGAAGCCGGAATCCAGCCATTACTTTCATAGAGCACCTCCCATGACTGCCAAGACCATCCTCGTCACCGGATCGACCGACGGCATCGGCCATGAAACCGCCCGCCAGCTGCTGGCGCTCGGCCATCTGGTGCTGGTGCACGGTCGCAGTGAGACCAAGGCATCGGCACGTGCGGCAGATCTGGCGCAGACGACCGGCGGGCGTACGCAGGCGGTATGGGGTGACTTGTCGCAGATGGCGCAGGTGGTCGAGCTCGCGCATCAGGTGCACGCACATGCGCCGGTGCTCGACGTGCTGATCCACAACGCCGGTGTCTACGAGCGCGAGCGACGGCTGACCGCCGATGGTTTCGAGACCACCATGGCCGTCAATCATTTCGCCCCCTTCCTGCTCACCCGCCATCTGCTGTCCAGTGTGGCCATCGCACCCGCCGGACGCATCGTCGTGGTCAGCTCCATGACTCACCAGAGCGCACGTCTGCCGCTGGACGATCTCACCTTCGCACGGCGCTACGACGGCTATGCCGCCTACAGCGCCTCCAAGCTCGCCAACGTGCTGTTCACGCGTGCTCTGGCACGGCGGCTGACGGATTCGCCGGTGACCGTGAATGCGCTGCATCCGGGCGTGATCGATACCAAGCTGCTGCGTGCCGGTTTCGGCGCCCGCGGCGCATCGGTGGAGCAGGGTGCACGCACTTCGGTGTATCTGGCAACATCGGGTCAAGTGGACGGTGTGACCGGAGGCTACTTCGTGGATGCGCGGCAGACATCACCATCGAAATCCGCTCAGGACGAGGTCCTGGGCGAGGCCTTGTGGCGCGAATCCGAACGGCTTCTGGCAGCGTTCCTGTGATGGCGTGAAGAGGCGTGGGGCTTCCGCACAGGCGGCGGGAGAAAGCGAAGGGCGTTGCGACAGTACCAGCCATGTGTTTCGCGTGCATGCCATGGAACATGGGTTGCTGATATGGCATGCGTGGAATGTACAGTAGCGGCCATGCGTTGCGCGAACGCATGCGCCATGCCGCGTTCCAATGCGTTCCTACAGTGAATACGGAGACTTGAGACTATGCGCATTCGCGACCGGGTCAACCTGATGCAGGTCGATCGTTGGGGTTGTGCGGCCGCCGGCATCGCGCTTCTCGCCTGGGCTACGCGTCGGCGCGGATTGGTGGGGGCTGGTGCCGGAGGCCTGGCGGCGTGGCTGCTGTACCAGGCCTATACCGGCAACAACCCGATGCTCGAGTCGCTTGGCATTCGCGTCAACCGCCGGCCGAGCGAGAGTGGCGTCAGGGAAACCATCGCCATCGAGGATGCGCTCACCGTCGGCAAGCCGCGCGAGGCGCTGTACGGTTTCTGGCGTGACCTGGAGAACCTGCCGCGCTTTGCGCCCTTCGTGCGGCGCGTGCAGGTGCTGGACGAGCGCCGCTCCTACTGGGAGGTGGACGGTCCGTACGGCTCCAGCGTCGAGTGGGAATCCGAAATCACGCGCGATCAGCCGAACGAGGAGATCGAATGGCGCACCACCGCCGATCGCAGGATCGCCCACTTCGGCAGCGTTTCCTTCCGCGATGCGCCGGCCGGCAGCGGCACCATCGTGCGTGTGCACCTGGAGTACCTATCGCCGGCCGGCTCGCTCGGTGTCGTGCTGGCGCGCTTGCTGGGCCGCACGCCGCAAAGCATGGTCGAGCAGGCGCTGCGCAACCTCAAGCAGCTTCTGGAGGGAGATGCGGCTGACACGCAGGGACAAGTCCCGGAGCGCGAGTCCGCACCTGGAGCGCGCCCGGATCGCGGGATGGACGACGCGCTGGCAAACGCGTAATAGCGCACCCCTCGACGTCCGTCGCTCAACGCCAGATCGGCAGTGCCGCGATACGCCGTTCGATCTCGTGCTGCATGGCTTCGAAAGGTGCCGCGCCTACGTCGCCGAAGCGCCGGGCGAATTGCTCGGCGCTCAGACCGCTGGGGAGATCAGCCACCGCCGGCATGATGTCCGGCTCGCTCAGCCCGTCCGCCAAGCGCGCCTGTAACGATTCTGCTGAGCGTTGGTCCTGGGCGGCGGCCTCACCCAGGCGCGTGCCGGCGCGATCGGCCGCGAGGTCGTCGAAGGAGAAGCCGCTGCCGCCGCGCGCGTCTTCCACTTCCTTGTACAAGCCGATGGCATCGGCCAGCGCAGTATCGGCATGCGCGGCGATCGCCGCCGACACCATGAAGTGCTTGGCCAGATCCGAGCGCCCTGCCAGCGTCACGCGCTGCCACATGGGGCGCGGCCATGCCGCGGCCTGCGGCACCGTGCGGCTCAGGCGCTCGCCCAGCACATGGAAGGTCAGCACCAGCAGCGCTGCACGATTCTCGGCGATCGCGTCCGTAGCCTGGGCGCGTTCCCGAGCCAGCTGCATCATCGGCTGCAGCAGTGTGGTCAGCGATACCGGCCCGCGTCCCTGCGCACGCGTGCGTTCGGCAAGCAGCGACTGATAGGGACGCAGCAGCTCGGCGTCGGGATCGCCGACCATCGATGCACGCAGTTGCTGCGGCAGCGTGCGGTCCCAGGTATAGAGCACGTTCATCGCATTCGCGGAGAAGCGCACGGCGCGTAGCGCATCGACCGGCACCGGCCGCTGCGGATCTCGCTGCAACCGCTCCAGGGCGCGTTCGAGCAGCCAGTTCGACAGCCGGTCGGGCAGCGGCAGCCGGCCGACACGTACGTCTTCGAGACGCGGCAGATCGGTGGTCTGCACCAGCCGTCCTTGCACGTTGATGAAGCCGGGCACTGCGCGCACGGGCACCGGCACGCTGAGCGCGAAGCGTGCGGCGAAATCTTCCAGCTCCACACTGGCGCTACCGCCGGCGTACAGTCCGGCCAGATAGTTGGCAGCGGTGTCCACGTCCTGCGCCAGGACGCGCATGCCTTGCAGCGATCCGGCCTGCCTGCGTTGCTGGTGCTGACCCTTGATGATGCGCTTGGCGCGTTCGATATGCTCGGGCGTGAGCACCGATGTGCGGTCGATGCGCGGCTGCGCTTCGATCGCCAGTACCAGCACGGCACCCACGGCGAGCATCGCCGCGAGCAAGATCAAAACGATCAGACGCCCCATCGCCTTCAGGACACCGCTCTTGGACATGTCCTATACAGTCAAGGCCTGGGCCCCGGCCTACGCCGGGGCGACGAGATTTTCTCGGTGCGGTACCCACCCGCCGGGGCGACGAGACTTTCTTGGCGCCCACCTGCAGAGGCGACAAAGTTTCGTTCGTCATGCCGGCGCAGGCCGGCATCCAGGGTTTGAGCGTTTCCTCGATCCGACATCAGCTGGTGTCAGCGGTGATGACGTGCTTCAGCCCAATGAGCCGCAGCACCATCGGTTGCTGCACGGCAATCCTCAGCGCGACAGGTAGGACGTCCCGCGCTGCAGGAGTTGCTGCGCCTGCGCAGCCATGGATTCGACGATGCTGCCCGCGCTGGGACGGTCGTGGATCAGACCGATGGCTTCGCCGGCGATGGCAGCCGCGACGTCCAGGTCATCTTGCTCGCGCGCCTGCGCATACGCCTCGCGCAGGCTGCCGAACGCATCCCATGCTTCTGCTTCGCGGCTGCTCCACTCGTCGGTGAGACGATTGCGCAGCACACGGAACGAGAACTCCTTCGGCCAGTCGACTCCGCGCAGGGCATCGACCGCCTGCGTGCGCACGGTGTCGTCGCCGTTGGCGGCAATTGCGCGCTCGACCGCGGCCTGCGGCGTGAGTGCCTCCTGCGAAGCCCAGAAGCGCGTGCCCACCACTGCTCCGTCCGCGCCCAGCATCAGCGCCGCGGCCAGCCCGCGTCCGTCGGCGATGCCGCCGGCTGCGAGCAGCAGCGCATCGGGTGCGCGCTTGGCCAGATGGTCGGCCACCTCCGGCACCAGCGACAGCGTGGCGCGCCTGGCGCCGTGACCTCCGGCTTCCGTGCCCTGCGCGACGATCACCGACGCGCCGGCATCCAGTGCTTCCTGCACGTGACGCAGGCATTGCACCTGGCAGATAAGGCGTGCGCCGCTGCGCAGAATGGCCGGCGCGAACGGCGCCGGATCACCGAACGATAGAAACACGCAGGCCGGGTGATGGCTCAGGGCCTCGTCCAGCATGCCGGCATTGCGCGCCAGCGCCCAGGTGATGAAGCCGATACCGAAGGTATGACCCTGCACCAGCGCCAGCTCGTCGTGCAGATCCGGCCCGCTGCCGAACGCGCCGGCGTAGCCGCCGCCGATGATGCCCAGGCCGCCTGCTGCTGAGACCGCGGCGGCCAGGCGTCCGCCGGTGATATAGCCCATGGGCGCGCATACGATGGGATGACGAATACCGAAAGCCTGCGTGAAACGAGTGTGCATGATCGGAGTGTGACGATGATGAGAAGGGGCAATGGTCGATGGAGACGATGGTTATCTGGCGGCGGTGACTTCCAGCTCGATGAGCATCCCGGGCGATACCAGACCGGAAACGAAGCTGAGCATCGACGCCGGCCGGTGCTCGCCCAGATGGCGCGTGCGGATGTCGCGGTAGGCCGTCAGATCTTCGCGCCGGATCAGATACTGGGTGAGCTTGACGATATCCTCCACCCGCATGTCGGCGCGTGCCAGGATGGCTTCGATGTTGCGCCAGGCGAGCTCGGCCTGTTCAGCGAAATCGGCCGGCAGGTTGCCGGTGTCCGGATCGATGCCGGGTGTTCCCGATACGTGCAGCACGCGCGCCGCGCCGCTCACGTCCACGGCGTCGCTGTAGGTGCCGATGCGCGCCGCGATGCCGGCGTTGACGGTTCGATTCATGCGTTCTCCTCCTGCTTTGGCTTTCAAGTGCTCGATAGAACATGTAGCAGGCGGTGGGCCTGCACCAGCGAGTCTCGTTTCTGGCGAAGTCAGAGCTTGAGAAACAGATCCGCTGCCTTGGATTCGAAGGAGGGATCGTAGCAGGCCTGTGTTGCCTGCGTGGACGGATTGGTGGTTTGGTGCGCCGCCGAGGCGTGGCGCCGGCGGGAAGGCAAAGCAGCACGCGCCATGCAGGCGCGTGCTGTGAATCACTTCATTTGTCGTAGATGCCGGTGGCTTCGGTATCAATGCCGCCGTCGGCGGTCATCTGCATGTGCCAGTAACCTCCACCGCGTACTCCGGAAAAGCGGCCGATGCCGCTGCCTTCGATGAAGGACCACACGCCGCTGCAGCGAACAAGATCATTGCCGCCGGACCGGCCGATGGGATAGCAGCGGCCGATCCACTCGACACGGTAGTTGTCGCTGCCCTTTTCGCCCACGGTGATGCCGCGCGTCTCGCCGCGCCCGTTGCTCAGATCGGTGAGCCCGGTCGCAGCGCTGCGCACGCCATCGAACAGTCCCGCCCCGACCGTCTCGCGATAGTTACAGGCCGAGGTGGAAACATACACCAGCCGCCCGGTCGCGTCATTCTTGTATAGTGGTTCGAAGCGCTCGATCTTGCGCACA
>JAHCKU010000173.1 GCA_026125625.1 Burkholderiales bacterium
CGCCACCGGCGCCGGTGCCGGCGCCCGTCGCTCGCTGGGGACGGCGGTGGTGTTCGGCATGCTGCTGGCCACCATGCTCGGCATCTATTTCATCCCCTCGTTCTACGTATGGCTGCAGCGGCTGGCCGAGCGCCGGTCGCCGTTTCGCGAGGAACGCGGCGAACCCCCCTCCGGCGGCGGCACGCTGTCGGCTTCGCCGGCGGGCAGGCATGAAGAAGCATGAAGGAACGTCTCTTGCCGTGTACGGACGAATGGCCGTTGCGCATGGTCGCGATCGGCTGGAGGAGGTCGACATGAGAATCCTGAGAATCTTCACTGCGCTGGCCGCCGCGGCAGCGCTGAGCGCGCCGCTGCTGGCGCAACAATCGCCCCGGCAGGTCGACACGGCCACCACGGCACAGTCCGCCGGCGCCTCGTCAGCAACCCATGCCGGCCGGGCGGTGACGGTGCGCGGCACCATCGAGTCGGTCGATCGCGAAACGCGCACCATCCTCATCAAGGACGAAGAAGGACGGATGTCGTGGCTGCGCGCCGGCCTCGATCTGTCCAACTTCGACCGGCTGGCGAAGGGCAACAAGGTCACCGCGCGCTATTCCGAAGCGGTGCTGCTGTCGCTCGGCAACATCGACGCCAAACCCGCATCCCAGGCTGATACGCAATCGTCGCCGCCGGCGTCGGACGGCAGCCAGCCGGCATTGCATGGTGCGCAGCCTACGCGCGTGATGGGCCGCATCAGCGAGATCGACACCCGGCGCAACCGCATCCGGCTGCAGACCGCCAACGACGAGGACGTCCTGATGGCGGTGCCGGACGCGCAGAAGCTCTCCGGTGTGCACGAGGGCGACGAGGTGGTGGCGACCTACATCGAAGCCCGGGCGCTGGCGGTGGAGCCGGACGACGGATCGGGTACGGCCGAGGGCACGGAGCCGGGCGGCGGCGACCTGCTGCGGGACGATCCCGATCTGGAGCCACACATTCAGTGAAACGGCGATCGGCAGCGGCCTGAAGCCGACGCCGACGTCCGGCTGGGCTGGCCGCGATCAGCAGCGCACAGGCGGCGGCTGCAGACGCGCCGGCAGCCAGCCGCGCACCGAGTTGATGAACCACACGCGCTCGCAGCGCGCGAGGTCTTCGCGTCGCACCACGTCCTCGACGATGTCGCCCCGACGCAGCAGCGCCGCGCGATGCGCGCCGGGCAGCAGGCCGCAATGCGCGGCCGGCGTGATGTGCCGTCCGTCCAGCTCCAGCACCACGTTGCCGCGCGTGAACTCGGTCAGCTCGCCGCGCTCGTTCCACAGCAAAGTGTCGAACACGCCCTGCGGCGGCTGGTGCGCTGCATATACCCTGCGCTCGGTGGTCTTGTAGCGCAGAAATTCTTCGCCGCTGTCCACCGGTGCAACCGCCAGTTGCACCGTCACCTGCGCCGGAGATTCGTCCAGCGCGGCCACCTCGGTGCGCAGGCTGCCGTCGCGTGCGCATAGCAGGCGCACCCGCCATGCACCGCGCGGATGCGCGGCGCGCAAGCGCGTTTCGAGGGCTGCCAGCGCCGCTTCGTCGAGCGCGAAGCCGAAATGATTCGCCGCCCGACGCAGGCGCTCGAGGTGCTCCGGCCACAGCCAGATGGTTCCTTCCTCCAGGCGCATGGTCTCCAGCAAATCGAAGCCGGCGCTGGCGCGCAGCAGGAAGCGGCGCTTGATCATCCATTCGTCATGCTCGCCGGCGGCGGTCGAATGGATGGTGATGCCGCTGCCGACGCCGCATTCGGCCTGACTGCGCACGCGGTCCATGCACACGGTGCGGATGGCGACGTTGAAGGTGGCGTGGCCGCCGGGACGGATCACGCCCACCGCTCCGCAGTAGACGCCGCGCGCCGATGATTCCAGGGTCGTGATCGCCTGCATAGCGCTGATCTTGGGTGCACCGGTCACCGATCCGCATGGGAACAGCGCGGCGAAAACATCGGCGAGCCCGATGCCGGCGCGCGTACGGCATTGCACCGTAGAGGTCATCTGCCAGGCGGTGGGCAGCGCTTCCAAGGTGAACAGCCGCGGCGTGTGCACGCTGCCGATGCGGGCGATGCGCGACAGGTCGTTACGGAGCAGATCCACGATCATGACGTTCTCCGCGCGATCCTTGTCCGACGCTGCCAGCCACGCTTTCGCCGCCTCGTCCCGATCCGTGTCCGGGAAGCGCGGCGCCGTGCCCTTCATCGGCCGTGTGGTCAGCAGCGCGTCGCGCCAGTCGAAGAACAGCTCCGGCGAAACGCTGTGGATTTCCCACGCCGGCGTGGCGATGCGCGCGCAATAGGCCTGCGGCTGCGCCTGCACCAGCTGTGCATGCAGTGCCCCGGCGTCCCCGCTGAAGGCCGCGCGCAGGCGAGTGGCGACGTTCACCTGATAGAACGTGCCGGCAGCGATCTGCGTCTGGATGGCACGCACCATGGCATGCGCGCGCGCGGCATCGTCGTCCGCGCGCCACGGGCCGCACTCGAATACGCCGCGAGTGACGTGCGCCGATGCGGCGACCTGCGCCGCATCGAAGGCATAGAACGCTGCCAGCGGCAGGGTCGCATGCGCCGGCCGGGTGCGCAGCGCGGGGTCGAACGCGGGTGCAGCTTCGAACGCCACGAATCCCACCACCCAGCGCCCCGCTTGCGCTTCTGCCTGTGCGCGGTCGATGGCGGCACGGACCTCGGCCACCGCGTCTGCCTGCCACTGTGCGTCCGGCTGCACTGCATGCAGGCGCAGGCGCGCGCCATCTTCCTCGGGAAAATCCAGCTCGACCGTCACATCCATTTCATGCTTCGCCAGCACGCTTCGGGCAGCAGCATACCTGTCCTGCAGCGCGGCTCGCGCCGGGCACGCCGCGGAGCAGGTATCCTTCGCCGCTCACGCCTGCTGCCCCGCCATCCCTGCATGCCCGCCACCTCGACCCTGCCCCGCGCCGACTCCGGCCCCGCGTCCACCCTGCTCGATGCCGCGCGCACACTGAGCGCGGCGCTCACGCGTCTGCGCTTCGCGCCGCCGGTGGCGCATGTGTACAACCCGCTGGAATACGCCTGGGCACCGTACGAGCAGTACCTGCGTCGTTACGCCGACGGACCGAAGCGCGTGATGCTGGTGGGCATGAATCCGGGACCGTTCGGCATGATGCAGACCGGCGTGCCGTTCGGCGAAGTCGCGGCGGTGCGCGACTGGATGCGAATCCACGCGCCGGTGCACAAGCCGGCACGCGAGCATGCCAAGCGCCCCATCGAGGGTTTCGATTGCACGCGCTCGGAGGTCAGCGGCAGGCGCCTGTGGGGCTGGGCGGCGCAGCGCTTCGGCAGTGCCCAGGATTTCTTCGCGCACTGGTTCGTGCTCAACTACTGTCCGCTCGCCCTGCTGGAAGCTTCGGGCCGCAACTTCACCCCTGACCGCCTGCCCATGGCCGTGCTGCAGCCGCTGTACGCGGCATGCGATCGTCATCTCGCGGTGGCGCTGGAAGCCTTGCGGCCGCACTGGGTGATCGGCGTCGGCGGCTTCGCGGAGAAGCGCATCCGCGCCGTGGTCGAAGGCGATCTGATCGACAGCGCGCTGGCGCGCAGCCTGCGCGTGGGCTGCATCCTGCATCCCAGCCCTGCCAGCCCCGCGGCCAATCGCGGCTGGGCACAGGCGGCCGAACAGCAGCTGGCCGGGCTGGGCGTGGCGCTGCCCTCCTGAACTGCATTCGGCGCACGCAGGCGTGAAGTCCGCCACGGCCGGCGTGCCGCACCACCTGCCGGTCACGCATGCCCGGGTCCTGGCCATCGCCGGACCCATCATGCTGTCGAACATCTCCACGCCGCTGCTGGGCGTGGCGGATACCGCCATCGTCGGACGCATGCCCGATCCCGCCTACATCGGCGCGGTGGCGCTCGGCGCGCTGGTGTTCACCTTCGTGTTCTGGGCCTTCGGCTTCCTGCGCATGGGCACCACCGGCCTCACCGCGCAGGCGCTGGGCGCCGGGGACGCGCTCGAGCTGCGCGCTGCGCTGGCGCGCGCCCTCCTCATCGCGCTGGCCATCGGCGCCGTGCTGGTGCTGCTGCAGACGCCGATCCGCCTGCTCGCGTTCGCGCTGCTGGACGGCAGCGACAAGGTCGAGAGCATGGCACGGCAGTACTACGATGTACGCATCTGGGCAGCGCCGGCCACGCTCGTCAACTACGCGCTGCTGGGATGGTTCATCGGCCTGGGACGGCCGACCACGGCGCTGGTGCTGCAGCTGGTGCTGAATCTGTCGAACATCGCGCTGGACGCGCTGTTCGTGCTGAGAATGGGCCTGGGTGTGCCCGGGGTGGCGTGGGGCACGCTGATCGCCGAATGCCTGGCCGCCGCGCTGGGCCTGGCGCTGGCCTGGCCGCGCCTGCGCGCACTGGGCGGCGTGCGGCCACCGGCACAGGTGCTCGACCGCCGGCGGCTGCGGCGCACGCTCGCCGTCAACGGCGACATCCTGGTTCGCTCGGCCGCGCTGATCACGGCCTTCGCCTGGTTCATGGCGCAGGGCGCGAAGCAGGGCGACCTGGTACTGGCGGCCAACGCCATCCTGATGCACTTCATCACGGTGTCGGCCTATTTCCTGGACGGCCTGGCGTTCGCTGCCGAAGCTCTGGTGGGCCGCGCCGTCGGCGCCCGCGATCGCATTGCGCTGTGGCGCACGATCCGCCTGACCACCGGCTGGGCGGTACTGGTGGCGACCATTGCCTGCCTGCTGCTGATGCTGCTCGGACCGCGGCTGATCGACCTGCTCACCACCGATCCCGCCACGCGCGCCGCCGCCCGCGTCTATCTGCCGTGGGCGGTACTCGCGCCGCTGGCCGGCGTGTGGGCATTCCAGCTCGACGGCATCTTCATCGGCGCCACCCGTACGCGTGCGATGCGCAATGCCATGCTGCTGTCGCTGCTGATCTTCCTGGCCGGCTGGTGGCTGCTCGCCGCAGCCGGGAATCACGGTCTGTGGGCGGCGCTGTACGTGCACTACGCGGCACGTGCGCTGACCCTGCTGTACTGCCTGCCGGCGCTGGTACGCTCGCTGCAGGGAGGCTCTGGGTAGATTCCATGGTCATTCCCCGCAATCACCGCGCCAGCGCCTGCATCACGTCGGCTACCAGCCGCTCCTGCAGGAAGCGGCTGCGCTCGGGATCGACGCCGGTGCGCACGATCACCACGTCGTGCCCCGGCACCACGGTCACGAACTGACCCTTGCGGCCTGCAGTCGAGAAGGTCCCCGCCGGCACACCCGGCATGCGGTCGAGCAGCCAGAACTGCGCGCCGTAGCCGCGCTGACCATCGGTCGGCGGTTTGGTCGGTGCCGGCGTGGCCAGGAACTCGGCCCAGCCTGCGGGCAGCACGCGCTGCCCCTGCCACATGCCGTCCTGCGCCAGCAGCAGGCCGAAGCGCGCCAGATCACGGGCGGTGGTGTAAGTCTGGCTGGAGGCGATGAAGTTGCCGAGGTGATCCACCTCCATGACGGTGTGATGCATGCCGATGCGATGCAGCAGCTGCTCGTACGGATAGCGCAGGTAGCGCAGGTCGTCGTTCAGCCGATGGCGCAGGGCGCGCATCAGCAGCAGCGTGTCGTTGTTGGCGTATTGCCAGCGTGTGCCCGGCGGGACTTCCAGCGCAGTGGTGGTCGCCGCGCTGATCACGTCCTGGCCGCCGAAGTACACCGCGGTGCTGTTCGCCCCGCCGCTGAACAGTCCGCTCGACATCCACAGCAGATGGCGATAGGTGATGGCCTGGCGCGGGTCACCAGGATGACTCCATTCCGGAATGTCCGCCGGTCCATCCATATCCAGCACGCCCTGCGCGGCGGCGATGCCGATGAGCGCAGCGGTGATGCTCTTCGACGTCGACCAGGTGCGATAGCCGCTGTAGATGCCGAAGCCCGGCCGGTAGCGCTCGGCGATGATGCGCCCCTGACGCAGCACGATCACCGCGGTGGTGACGGCGCCTTCCTCGGCTGAATACGAGTGGCCATCGAAGGCGCGCTCGAGCACGGGCGCAAGCGCCGGGTGACGTGCGTCCAGTCCATCCTGCGGGAGATCCACCCGATCGCCTTGCGGGAAGGTCAGGTCGCGACGATCCGGCGCGGCGGCGTGCTGAACGAAGGGCAGGTGCGGCACATCGCCGCGGCGCCAGTGCGGCGGCAGCAGGGTGCAGCCCATGCCGCTGCGATAGGCGGCGATGCGCTCGATGTCGCCCGCTGCGTCGGCTGCGCTCACCAGCGCGCGCTGCGCGTCGATGACCGGATCGGGATAGCCCAATCCCTCGACGTCGGCCAGCTCCACACGACGGATGTCCTCCAGCGGGCGGCCTGCGACGAAATGCGCCGAGCAGGTGAACAGCGCGCGCCAGCCCGCCACCATGAGCGGTGACTGCTCGTCGGCGATGCCGGCGGGGCGCTGCAGCGGCGGCTGTGCCCAGGCCAGGGGTATGAACGCGAGCAGCAACAGGCAGAAGTAATGACGGCGGCGGTGCATGGCATGCGGATGGCTGCGTGGAGGGACTGCCAGCTTAACAGGCGGAAGAACCATCACGCGGGCTATGCGCGGTGCTGGGCCCGGCCCATCCTGATGCGTGTACAGCAGCTGCCGCGCGTGCTCAGCCCGGCTTGCGTGCCGGCCGACCGGATTTGTCCGTGAACGGGAACAGGCCGGTGCGAAAGCTCTGCGCCATGTGGCGCGCCACCCGCAGTGCGGTTTCGGCGTCCTGCGGCGCGAGCGCATCGCGCGCCGCGCGCTCGAACACCGCCAGCCAGTGCTCGAAGGCCTCGGGCTCGAAGTCGAGCCGGGCGTGCGGCGCGTAGGCATTGCCGTGATAACGGCCGGTGCCG